>JBGMRM010000052.1:0-8555 GCA_048061415.1 Gammaproteobacteria bacterium
TGTTTCAGGCATTCCAGGATTTTGTCGAAGCATTCCCAGTTGCGCGCGGCACGCCCGATGCCGCCGTAGACGATCAATTGTTCGGGCTTTTCGGCGACTTCGGGATCCAGGTTATTTTGAATCATGCGATAGGGCGCTTCGCTCAGCCAGCTTTTACAGGTGAGTTCAGAACCACGCGGTGCGCGAATCTTGCGATTATTGTCGGTGCGGTCTAGGGGCATTTTGATATCCTCTGATAAGGCGCTTCATTGGCGCATTTGGAAGTCATTTACGGCATAACGCGCCCCCAGGTCGTATCGACTGCTGGGGTAGGTCATGGTGACATGGGTAACGACCTGGTCATTTTTCCAGGTTCGACGCGATAGTTGCAGGCAGGGTTCGCCGGGATCGATTCGAAGCGCATCGCGTGCGCGCGCATCGGGCATCACCGCCCGCACGATATGCTCCAATTCCTGCGGCCTGAATTGCTTGAGCAGGAAACTGGTCGATGTCGTACGGCAAAAATCCTGCTGCAGAAATTCGGGTACCAGATCGGGATTTACATAGCGCGCTTCGAGCTGAATTGGAATGTCGTCCTGGTAGTGAATCGCGTTGAGAAAATAAAGCCGGGTAGCAGGCGCAACCTGCATGTTGCGCGCTATAGTCTCATCGGCCTGCCGGGTATCTAAAACCAGCACGCGTGAACTGTGCTGCTTCCCGCTTTGAGTCACTTCGACCGCAATATCTTTGAGTTCGATCAGGCTCGCGTGCCGCGGAGCGTCGGCAACAAACGAACCGAGTCCGTGAACCCGGTCGATCAGGCCTGCCTGCGTGAGTTCGCGCAGCGCTCGGTGTATCGTCATGCGACTCACTTCGAGCGCGGCGACCAGTTGGTTTTCGGAGGGCAGCTTTTGGCCTGCTTCCCATTCGTTGCTTTTAATCTTCTCGTCGATGATATTCTTGATCTGCTGGTAAAGCGGTTGCGGCGCGCGCCTGTCGATATCGCCAAAGCTGTCGAGTATCGCATTCATGCTGCTAACCCCTGAACGAGTGATTTACGCCAGTTGCCAGCCTGCATCACTGCCGCGCAGGAATTGAGGCCAATTTGACAGACAAGCTCTGACGGCCTTTCCACATCCCAGATCACCAGATCGGCCTGTTTGCCCGCCTCTAAAGACCCGATTTCGGCATCCAGCCCCAGCGCTTTCGCTGCATTGATCGTAACCCCGCGCAGGGCTTCGCTCGGGGTCAGTCGAAACAGCGTACAGGCCATATTCATTATCAGTAACAGGGAACTCACCGGAGAACTCCCGGGGTTGGCATCGGTGGCAATCGCGATTGGAACCTGGTGCTGTCGTAGCGCATCGATCGGGGGGAGCTGGGTTTCACGCAACACGTAGAAAGCACCCGGTAACAGCACCGCGACCGTGTTGTTCTCCGCCAGGATCGGTACTTCGGATGCCGGCAAATATTCGATATGGTCTACCGACAGGGCGCCTCGTGCGGCCGCCATGACCGATCCCCCCAGATCGCTCAACTGCTCGGCGTGCGCCTTGATCGGCAAGCCCAGTTGTGCGGCGACGTCGAATACTTTGCGCGCCTGATCAGGGCTAAATGCGATCGACTCGATGAATACGTCGACCGCGTCGACCAGCCCTTCGGCCAGTGCCTCGGGTAACATTTCCCTGCATACCAGATCGATATACGCATCGGATCGATCGGTAAATTCAGGCGGAAGCGCGTGCGCACCCAGGAAAGTTTTGCATACACGAAGCGGATACAACTCACCCAGCTTCTTCGCAACGCTCAGCATTTTGATCTCATTGCCACAGTCAAGACCGTAGCCTGACTTGATTTCCAGCGTGGTAACCCCTTCGCTCAGCAATTGTTCGAGCCGGGGCCTCGCCTGCGCCAGCAATTCCGGCTCGGAGGCTTCGCGCGTGGCCCTGACGGTCGATACGATTCCACCGCCCTGCCGTGCGATTTCCGCGTAGCTCGCGCCCTCGAGGCGCAACTCGAACTCGTCGGCGCGATTACCCCCATAAACCAGGTGCGTATGGCAATCGACCAGCCCGGGCGTGATCAACCGTCCTTCGCAATCGACACGCCTGGCGTTACGCGGAACTTGCGCCTGCACCATCGGCGAGACCCACTCGATGTGTTGCCCATCAACCAATAATGCGGCATCATCGATCAGGCCATAGCCGGAAGCGCCGTCCATAGTCGCGATTCGTGCGTTGGTGAAAAGGGTTTGCGGCATCGGTTAAAGACCACTATACTTGTATAGACAAGCATGGTACGCCGATTCAACAGGTATCGCAAGGGCTGATTGAATCCCCAGGTTAATATTTCTATACAGGTAAAACATGGCTCTAAAAATCTGGTCGGCGTCAGCACTACTCGCGAATGGCTGGGCCGATGACGTTGAAATTACAGTCGATCCCTGCGGCGATATCTCGAAAGTTTCGAGCGGCGTGCCCTGGCGGGATGGTGAGCGTGTCGGCGTCATGGTTCCGGGGGTGCAGAATGTCCACTCGCACGCGCATCAACGCGCGATGGCGGGACGGGGCGAGCAGACCGGCCGATCGAGTGACGGTGCAGAGGATAGCTTCTGGACCTGGCGCAAGGCGATGTATCACTACCTGGAACGGGTTCAGCCCGGGCATTTGCACCATATCGCCACTCAGCTTTACCTCGAAATGCTCAAGTCGGGTTATACCTGTGTCGGCGAATTCCAGTATCTGCACCACGATGTTGATGGCAAAGCCTATGAAAATCGAGCCGAAATGAGCCTGCAGTGCATGCAGGCAGCCTCCAGGGTCGGTTTAGGCTTCACCGCCCTGCCGGTACTTTACCGCTACGGGGGCTTCGGTGGCGCCGATCCGTTACCAGCGCAAAAACGTTTTTTGAACGACGTCGATGACTTTGTTCGCATCGTCGAAACCCTGCAAAATGAATCGAAACACGACGCCAACACTTCGGTCGGTATCGCACCGCACTCCCTGCGTGCGGTGAACCAGGAATTACTGCAACAGGTCATCGACCATTGCGGCGTAGATAATCTCGCCGCGATACACATCCATATCGCTGAACAAAGCAGAGAAGTCGACGATTGCCTGGCCTGGAGCCGGCAGCGCCCGGTCGAGTGGTTATTTAATCATTTTGAGGTCAACCAGAAGTGGTGCCTGATTCATGCGACCCAGATGACGAATGAAGAAACGCAAAGGATGGCGCAAAGTGGATGTGTCGCCGGTTTATGCCCAACAACCGAGGCTAATCTGGGCGATGGTCTGTTTAATGCAACCGATTATTTGGGTGCCGGTGGGCACTGGGCTATCGGTTCCGACAGCCATATTTCGATCGATCCGGTTGAGGAATTGCGCTGGCTCGAATATGGGCAACGCCTGATTACGCACAAGCGTAATTTGCTCGCTTCAATGGCACGGGCTAATACCGGGCGTAACCTGCTCGATGGCGCGCTTCGCGGCGGTGCTCAGGCCTGCGGACGCAACACGGGTAGCATCGAGGAGGGATACCGCGCCGATGTCGTCGTGCTCGACGAGCAGCATCCGCGTCTCTACGGGCGAAACCGGGATGAACTGCTCGATAGCTGGATTTTCTCCGGCAACGAGAACCTGGTCAAAGACATTTATGTCGGTGGGCAAAAAGTCATTGACAACGGTCACCATGCGGATGAAGACAAAATTGCGGAGAATTACCGCCGCACCCTCGACCAACTTTCTGACTAGGTGGCAATAATGAAGCAAAGCCTGTTACTCAAGCCCGGATCGATGACACTGAACGATTTGTGCCGCATCTACCGTGAAGATCTGGATCTCAGCCTCGACCCATCCTGCGAACAACAGGTTGATGCCGCGGCTGCTATCATTCAACAGGCGGCTAAGGGTAATGCGGCGGTCTATGGCATCAATACCGGCTTTGGAAAACTAGCCAGCACCCGTATCCCCGCCCAACAAACAACGCAGTTGCAGCGAAACCTGATTTTGTCGCATTGCTGCGGGGTCGGCGCCCCCCTGCCGGATATAATTGTGCGTTTAGTGATAGTTTTGAAAATTCTATCGCTCGGTCGAGGCGCCTCGGGGGTAAGGTGGTTACTGATAAAACAACTCGAAGCATTTTTACAAAAAGACCTGATCCCCGTTATCCCCGGGAAAGGTTCGGTCGGTGCATCGGGCGATCTCGCGCCACTGGCGCATCTCGCCGCGGTGCTGCTGGGTGAAGGCCAGGCTCGATTTCAGGGAAAAACCATGCCGGCAAACGAGGCGCTTAAAGCTGCGCGGCTCAAACCGCTCGAATTTGGACCAAAAGAAGGCCTGGGTATGATCAATGGCACGCAGGTTTCGACCGCGCTGGCGCTCGCCAACCTGTTCGATACCTGGAGCCTGGCGCAAACCGCGCTGATTTCGGGCGCGATCACGACCGATGCGCTGATGGATTCGACCGCCCCGTTTCGACCCGAGATTCATGCGCTTCGTGGCCTGCAGGGTCAGATCGATGCCGCTGCTTCGCTGCGCAGCCTGCTCGCCGGATCGGCTATCCGCGAATCCCACCGTCAGGACGACGAGCGCGTCCAGGACCCCTACAGTATCCGCTGCCAGCCCCAGGTGATGGGCGCGTGCATCGACCAGTTGCGCCAGCTCAGCAAGACGCTCGAAATCGAAGCCAACGCCGTGACCGATAACCCGATCGTGGTGGTGGCGGACGGCTCGATATTATCGGGTGGCAACTTTCATGCCGAGCCGGTGGCATTTGCTGCCGATCAATGCGCCATGGTGATCGCCGAGATCGGCTCGATCACCGAACGCCGCATCGCCACCACCGTTGACCCGGCTCAGAGTTATGGCCTGCCCGCTTTCCTGTCGCCCGATCCCGGGTTAAATTCCGGTTTTATGATCGCAGAAGTCACTTCGGCCGCGTTGATGTCGGAGAACAAGCAAAGGGCCGCGCTCGCTTCGATCGACTCGACACCTACCAGCGCTAACCAGGAAGATCACGTATCGATGGCCTGTCATGCGGCGCGCCGACTGGGAGCGATGAACCATAACCTCGCCCATATCATCGCGATCGAGTTGCTCACCGGCGTGCAGGGCATCGAGTTCCGCGCACCGATCGAAAGCAGCCCTCCGCTGGTCAGGGTAATGGCAGCTATACGCAGTCGTGTCAAACGCCTCGAACAGGATCGCTACCTCGCCGATGATATCGAAATGGTTAAGGATATGGTGATGGGGCGCAAGATCATAGCCGCACTGAAAGACGACAGCCTGTTGCCGAAACTCAGTAGCGCATGAAGCTTCAGATAAAATCAGGCGATAGTCCGCTGGTGCTCGCACAGCCGCACGGTGGCGTCGAAATACCGCAGAATATATTCAGGCGCCTGAACGCGACCGGGCAGGCGCTGGAAGACACCGACTGGCATATTCAGCGTTTGTACCATGGGCTGATCGATGATGTGACCGTGGTCAGTACGCCGACTCATCGCTATGTCATCGATGCCAATCGCGACCCATCGGATCAATCGCTTTATCCAGGGCAAAACACCACGAGCCTGTGCCCGACCACCACTTTTGACGGCAGGCCAATCTATCGCGACGGCGAAGAACCTGGCGAGGCGGAAATTTGCGAGCGTCAGCAACAATATCACCAACCCTATCACGATGCCGTGGCCGAGCAGCTGCAACGGGTACATCAAAAACACGGTTACGTGGTGCTTTACGATTGCCATTCGATTCGCTCGCTTATCCCTTATTTATTCGACGGGCGCCTGCCGGACTTCAATATCGGCACCAACAACGGGGCTTCCTGCGATCCCGGCATCGAATTCTGCGTGGCTGAGACCTGCGCCAAAGCCACCTTATACACCCACGTGAGCAACGGGCGCTTCAAGGGTGGCTGGACCACGCGACACTACGGAGACCCGGGCAACGGTTACCATGCGATACAGATGGAGCTGGCACAGCGAAACTACATGAACGAGAAAGCGCCCTGGGATTACGATATCGATAAGGCCGAGCAGCTTCGAAAAACCCTGCGCGAGATACTGCTGGGTGTATTGGCTATCAGGTGGCAGGCCGCGGCTGTTCGGAATTAGCACGAAGATAAACAGAGAAGGTACTGCCTGCGCCGGGAACCGATTCCACGCCGAGTTCCCCACCCATAAGTTCGACCAGTTTTTTCGTGATCGTAAGCCCGATACCCGTCCCCTCGATACTACTTTGCTCGGCGCCCAGGCGCGAGAAGGGTTCGGACAGTTCAGTCATATCCTCATCGATAATTCCAACAATACCAGCACATACGCACTTTCTATAAAGATGTCGCTCACATTATTTAAATTGGGTGTATCGAATTGAGCCAAGGCGCGTTTAATAGTGATTTCTACATCCGTCCTTTGCAATGGCCTGCTGGCTATATTGTCGAACAGGATGAGATCATACACTGTGAAACCAAACGCATGCGTTTGAAAAAGTCTGATAGCGCGCTATGGCTTTTTACTCCCGGGGCAATTATTCTGACCGCTATGAACCAGTCGTCCCCGTAAAAGCGGATATGACGATTTTCGGATAAAATTCAGTACCTATGCAACTTTCAATCCCCAGTCAAGCGAAGCCCCTGAACCTGTACCCGCAGTACTGGGCCGAGTGTTTCGGCACCGCCCCTTTTCTGCCGGTATCGCGCGCGGAAATGGAGCAGCTCGGCTGGGATAGCTGCGACATCATCATCGTCACCGGCGATGCCTACGTCGACCACCCGAGTTTCGGTATGGCGATCGTCGGCCGACTGCTCGAAGCGCAGGGATTCAGGGTGGGCATCATCGATCAACCCGACTGGCAATCGGCAGAACCATTCAGGGTGCTTGGGAAGCCCAACCTTTTTTTCGGCATCACCGCCGGTAACATGGATTCGATGATCAACCGCTATACCGCGGACCGCAAGATCCGCTCGGACGACGCCTACTCACCCGACGACATTGGCGGCAGACGACCCGATCGGTGTTCGCTGGTTTATTCGCAACGTTGCCGTGAGGCCTACAGAGACGTTCCCATCCTGATCGGGGGTATCGAAGCATCGTTGCGGCGCATCGCGCATTACGATTACTGGCAGGACAAGGTACGCCGCTCGATTCTTGCCGACGCGAAGGCCGACATGCTGCTCTACGGCAATGCCGAAAGAGCGATCGTTGAAATCGCACACCGTCTCTCGCGGGGCGAGGATATCGCTGATATCACCGATGTGCGCGGCAGCGCATTTTTCATCAAGGACATCCCGGACGACTGGCAGGTGATGGATTCGACCAATGTCGACAAACCGGGGAGGCTGGAAAAACGCTACAGCCCCTATGAAACGATCGATCAGTCCGTTTGCGAGAATAACAGCCAGGACGGCCCGCAAGCTGTCGAAGTCAGCTTTAGCACAAAGCCTGAGCGCTTACAGCACCGCCTGAGTGAGCGCATGAAGACGGTGATTCGCCTGCCATCGTTCAACGACGTGAGCCGCGACCCGGTTTTATACGCACACGCCAGCCGCGTACTGCACCTGGAAACCAACCCGGGCAACGCCCGCCCGCTGGTACAAAACCAGGGCGGCCAGAAGATCTGGTTTAATCCGCCGCCAGTGCCGCTCAGTACCGAGGAAATGGACTACGTTTTCGGCTTCGATTACGCCAGGCTTCCGCATCCGGTTTACGCGGGGGCACGAATTCCAGCCTACGACATGATTCGTTTCTCGGTCAACATCATGCGTGGATGTTTCGGCGGATGTACCTTTTGCTCGATTACCGAGCACGAGGGGCGCATTATTCAAAATCGCTCCGAAGATTCGATCCTGCGCGAAATCGAAGCGATACGCGACAGGGTGCCGGGGTTTACCGGCGTGGTATCCGACCTCGGCGGACCCACCGCCAACATGTATCGGATCGCCTGCAAATCGAGGACGATCGAAGCCGCGTGTCGTCGGCCCTCCTGTGTCTACCCGGGGATTTGCGCCAACCTCGATACCGACCATTCGGCCCTGATCAGCCTGTATCGCCGCGCGCGGGGACTCGACGGAGTTAAAAAAGTATTGATCAGTTCGGGGCTGCGTTACGATCTAGCGCTCGAATCAACCGCCTACGTCGAAGAACTAGTCACACACCATGTCGGCGGTTATTTAAAAATAGCACCCGAACACACCGAACAGGGCCCCTTGTCGAAAATGATGAAACCCGGCATCGGGAGCTACGACCGCTTCAAAGCTCTGTTTGAAAAATTCTCAAAAAAAGCGGGTAAGGAGCAGTACCTGATCCCGTATTTTATCGCAGCCCACCCCGGCACCACCGACGAAGATATGATGAGGCTCGCACTGTGGTTGAAATCGAATGGCTTTAAAGCTGACCAGGTGCAAAATTTCTATCCCTCGCCGATGTCAAGCGCGACGGCGATGTACCATAGCGGGAAAAATCCACTAAAGCGGGTGAAACGCGATAGCGAAGCAGTGGTCAGCGTCAAAGGCGAAAAGCAACGCAGACTGCACAAGGCCTTCCTCAGGTACCACGACCCGAATAACTGGCCACTGCTGCGCGA
>JBGMRM010000053.1:0-8507 GCA_048061415.1 Gammaproteobacteria bacterium
ACCTGATGCATTGCTCCTTCCAATGATTGGGGCGGTATTGCTCGATCTCGACGGTACCCTGGTCGACACTGCCCCGGATATGGGTACCGCGCTCAACAATTTACTGATCGAAGAAAACCTGGCCCCGATCCCGCTGGAAACCATTCGCCCCTACGTATCGCAGGGCGCCCTGGTACTGACCAAACTGGGATTTTCCGAACATGTAAGCGAATCGGAAATCGAACCCCTCAGGCAACGTTACCTGGATCATTATCGAGCAATCGTGGCTGATAATTCAGTTATTTTTGACGGCTTCGAGCAGGTGCTTGGCAAGTTACGGGATCAGGGCATGCCCTGGGGTATAGTGACCAATAAACCCGAGTGGCTGACAACCCCGCTGCTGGGGCAGCTGGCGCTACACGAACTTGCCGCGGTCGTCATTTCTGGCGATACCCTGGAAAAACGAAAACCCGATCCCCTGCCCCTTATCGTCGCGGCTGAAACTATCGGCATCGACTGCCGGAACTGTGTTTATATCGGTGATGACCCGCGCGACATAAACGCGGGTAAGGCCGCCAAAATGAAAACCCTGATCGCCGCCTACGGCTATATTCCGGCGGATACCAATCTTGACGAATGGCAGGCGGACGGGCTAATAGCAAGACCGATTGACCTACTAACCCACCCCATGTTGAATTAAGAGTATCCTTATCACTATGACACAAATACCCGATACCTTTTCACCCGCTGAAAGTTTACTGCAGGACAAAACCGTCCTTGTCACCGGCGCCACCGGTGGATTTGGCAAGGCCGTATCGCTGGCCTGTGCCCGGCACGGGGCCACCGTGATATTACTGGCGAAAAACTTGCGCCTCGTCGAAGCGCTGTACGATGAAATCGAACAGTCCGGATATCCCAAACCGGCGATTTATCCCATGAATCTGGAAGGCGCAACCGAGCACGAATTCCAGGAACTCGCTCAAAATATCGAGAAAGAATTCGGACGCATCGATGGATTAATCCATTGCGCTGCAATGCTCGGCTCCCCGACCCCGTTCGAACATAGCGATACCGAAACCTGGTACCAGGTGCACCAGGTGAATTTACATGCACCTTACCTGCTAACCCGCAGCGTCATTCCTCTGCTTAAAGCTGCCAAACGCGGCTCGCTGCTATTCATGATAGACGATAAGAAAACAGCCTACTGGGATGCCTACTCGGTCAGCAAACAGGGTTTGGCCGCGATGGCCCAACTACTCGCAGCCGAATTCGAAGGCAGTCCACTCCACGTCAATTGCATCAACCCCGGCAAGACCAAAACCGCGCTGCACCTGCGCTCCTTCCCGGCCGCAGATGACAATGACCTGCTTCCCGCACCGGAAGATCACGCGAATATGTTTCTCTATTTGATGAGCGATGAATTACAGGAAAACGGGGCCTGTTTTACACCACGCAATAAAAAATAATTCAGGGTTCTTGATACGCTAGCCAGCATAAATCGCAGTACGCTTAGGCTATTAGTTCTTGAAAATTTTCTAGCATTATGCATACGATGCATATTTTTTACAGTGTGCTATGTCTCTATCGAGTCCACTGATTACCCTCGATAATAGTATGAAGAAAGTAGCCGCCGAATTGAATATAGAAGTAGTGGAGTAATTAGCATGAAAGTATTTACCTATTCAGAAGCTCGTCAGAATCTTGCAAAACTTTTAACATTTGCACAAAAAGAAGAAGTCGAAATTCGCAGGAAAGACGGTACCGTATTCGGTCTGAAATCAAAAAGTAGAACGACGTCATCACCATTTGATGTTTCCGGCATTAAAACAAAGGCAACAACCAGGAATATCATAGATGCAGTGAAGCACTCGAGAAAAGGATAACACATATGGGCCACCCCCAGGTCGAGCCCGGTTACTAAAGAAAGCCGAATCTTCCGCATCTACGGTAACGACCGCCATGAAGTTCTTTAGATTCCGGCTCGGCCCACTGGTGTCCAGAATAAATTTACGCAGGTTTTATATTTGGTAGCAGCAATATCGAATACTGATAATGAGCTTCTAAAATTTGTCATACCGGCCTCCGAGCCGGTATGACCACCACGGAAGGTGGAAATGCAAGAGGGTTGTTGCGGTCCGACGTTTCGGGAACAACCCTTGCCCATTGCACAGTGTTTACTGAAATTTCTGGAGTCTCCTCTTAATGGGTACCGCTCGGCAACTGCTCCTGCGTCGCTTAAAGCGCCTACTGTTGGTGCTCTACCACCGATACGTCGGACCGCTACATCCATGTAGGCGTCGAGTCCGGCACGACGACTTCTTCTCTTTTCTGAGTCTGTTGTAAAATCAAGTCTTCTGATACTCCAGATAATACTCACCCCCACCGAGCTGCTTTTCGAGCGCTAGCAGGCATTGCGCGGTGGGCATGACCGACCATTGTTCGGTGGTTTTGAGCTGATATTCGTAGTCGTCTCGCTGTAAATGGAATACCACTGGCGTCGCATCCTGGGCCTGGAACTGACTGAGTGATTCAATCAGATGACTGACTAATTGATCGGGGTTGCCGTTTAAATTAATATGCAACGCGCGGGCATGATTGAGGCGATAAACATCCAGTAGCTGGACCTGTTTCGCGCGAATCTTGACACCATTGTTGAAGCTGTCGAAGGCGATCCCCCCGTCGACCACCCAGATCAGGTCTTTTTGTACCAGGTCTTCGATTTGTTGCAGCATTTTAGGGACGATGCGCACCTCTATGCGGCCACTACGATCGTCGAGCGTTACGAAGGATTCACGGCCGTTGAAGCCGTTTTTAGTACGAATATCGACGACTAAACCGCATACCCTGGCTGGTTGTTCCTTTTGTCTATAGCCATTTTCCACTGCTATCCCGGTATCCAGTTTGTCCAGCCACTGGGCAAAACTGGTGGGTGCTATCTGCCTGATTTCGTCTGCTACCATCAACAATGGGTGCCCGGTGAGAAATAATCCCAGGGCTTCTTTTTCCAGTAATAGCCGATTCATTTCGTCCCAGGGCTCGCATTTTGGGAGAGACCTGGTAACTTTCGACGGCTCGATCGAGGCAAACATATCGGTCATGCCCGCGTCAAGATTATTTTGCCGCTGCTCTGCCGCCTGCAAGGCATTGGGTAAATGCGCCAGTAGCGCGGCACGGTTATCGGTGAAACAATCCATCGCGCCAGCCTTGATCAGGGCTTCGATCACCTTGCGGTTCGATCGGGACGAATCGATACGCTCACTAAAGTCGTCGAGTGACTGGAAACTACCCTCCTTTCGAGCCGTAACAATGGTTTCGATCGCCGACTGGCCTACGCCCTTGATCGCCCCGAGGCCATAAAACACCTTCCCCTCATCAGAGGGTGCAAACCGGTAGGCCGACCGGTTAACATCGGGCGGCAGGATCTCAAGGTTCATGTCCCGGCATTCGTCGATCAGGGTGACGATCTTGTCGGTGTTATCCATGTCTGCCGACAGCACCGCAGCCATGAACTCCGACGGGTAATTCGCCTTCAGCCAGGCAGTCTGGTAGGCAACCAATGCGTAAGCCGCGGAATGGGATTTATTAAAGCCATATTCCCCAAACTTTTCCATGATGTCGAAAATCTTGTTGGCAACATAAAGGTCGACATTATTTGCGACCGCCCCATCGGTAAAAACCGCGCGCTGCAGCTGCATTTCCTCGACTTTTTTCTTCCCCATCGCACGGCGCAGTATATCGGCACCACCGAGCGTGTACCCTGCAAGAACCTGCGCGATCTGCATCACCTGCTCCTGGTAAAGGATAACGCCATAGGTGGGTTTCAGTATCGGTTCCAGATCGGGATGCGAGTATTCGAATTCAGCGCCATTCTTGCGATTAATGAAATCATCAACCATACCCGACTGCAACGGCCCGGGTCTAAACAGGGCCACCAGTGCAATAATGTCTTCGAATGTGCTCGGTTTTAATCGACGAATCAGGTCTTTCATGCCGCGTGATTCAAGCTGAAATACCGCGGTAGTTTTACACGCCTGCAACAGTGCGAAGCTCGCCGCGTCGTCCAATGGAAGTCGTTCTATTTCCAGTTTTCTCTCAGGATTCCTGGCATTTATCGACCCGACCGCCCAGTCGATGATGGTCAGGGTTCTTAAGCCCAGAAAATCAAACTTGACCAGGCCGATTGCTTCGACGTCATCCTTGTCGAACTGTGACATTAGCCCGCTACCACCCTGCTCACAATAAGTCGGGGTAAAATCGGTCAAATCACTCGGTGCTATAACCACCCCGCCTGCATGCTTGCCTACGTTTCGCGTCAGCCCTTCGAGTGACAGCGCCCTGTCGATCAGCATCGTGACCTCTTCATCGTTCTGGTATAGCTCACGTAATGCTTCTTCCTGATCGAGTGCCTTTTCCAACGTGATGCCGACTTCAAAAGGCACCAGTTTTGCGATTCGATCGACAAAACCGTAAGGATGAGACATGACGCGCCCGACATCGCGGATGACAGCCCTGGCGGCCATGGTTCCATAGGTGATGATTTGCGAAACCTGGTTGCGTCCGTAATGCTCAGCCACATATTCGATTACTTCGTCGCGTCTATCCATGCAAAAATCAATATCGAAGTCCGGCATAGACACGCGTTCGGGGTTCAGGAACCGTTCGAACAGCAATTCGTACTGGAGTGGATCGAGATCGGTAATATTGAGTGCGTAGGCGACCAGTGAACCGGCACCCGAGCCCCGTCCCGGACCCACCGGAATCGCGTGCTGTTTAGCCCAGTCGATGAAGTCCATCACGATCAGAAAATAGCCGGGAAACCCCATTTGTACAATCACGTCGAGTTCGGTTTGGAGCCGATCATAATAAGCCTGGCGTTCGATAACCCGATCAGGGGGACATTGCTGTTCGAGAAATTCCAGGCGCGATTCCAGCCCCAGGCTGGACTGGTGCCGGAGGTAACTGTCGATCGAATGGCCGTCTGGCACCGGGTATTCGGGCAGGAAATTCTGTCCGAGATTCAGGCGTACGTTGCAGGCCCTCGCGATACTGACCGTGTTTTCGATTGCCTCCGGAATATCGGCGAATAATTCAACCATTTCGTCGCCGCTGCGTAAATATTGCTGCGGCGAGTATTTTTTAGGTCGCCGCTCATCCTGCAGGGTAAAGCCGCTACAGATACAAACCCGCACTTCATGCGATTCAAAATCGTCGCTGTCGATAAATCGTACATCGTTGGTGGCCACCACCGGCACCTGGTACTGCGACGAGAACTCTATCGCCTGTCGAATATAATCCTGTTCATAGGGGCGCCCGGTGCGTTGCAGTTCGAGGAAAAAATTATCGCCGAAAATTTGCAACCATTGCATTAAACAGGCATCGGCCAGCTCAGGGTTTTGCAGTTTGAGCGCCTGGCCGATATCGCCTTCGAGATTGGCAGACAGTGCAATGAGCCCACCCGACGCTTCGCTTAGCCATTCGATATCGATAGCGGGTCGGTCGGCTAGCTGACCCTCCTGGTAAGACCGGGAGACCAGGCGTTTGAGATTCAGATAGCCGGTATCGTCCTGGCATAATAACACCAGCCGACTCAGCGACTCCCTGCGGCCTGGATGACGAACCCAGACTTCGGAACCAAAAATGGGCTTGACGCCTTTGGCAGTTGCAGCCTTAAAAAGCTTTACCACTGCAAACAGGTTGGATTCATCGGTGAGCGCAACCGCCCCCATTCCCCGTTTCCGTATTTCAGTGACGAGCGGTTTGAGCCGAATCGTACTGTCAAGCAGTGAAAACTCGGAATGTAAATGCAAATGGACGAATTGACTGGGCATCCGACTCAAATCACATTTCCAGGCAGATCGTCGCTCACGCTCACGCAGGCATGGTTCGACTCGCTCAAAACTTCCCTGACCGGCCTGAAGCTTCGTCGGTGCGCCGCGCAGGCGCCGTATTGTTTCAACAATTCACGATGCAGTCTGGTTGGATAACCCTTGTGCCTGGCAAACTGGTATTGTGGGTAGCGTCGATCCAGCACCATCATTTGCCGGTCCCGGTGTTCTTTGGCCAGTATCGAAGCTGCCGATATACACGGCTGTGACAGATCGCCCTTTATGATCGCCCGCGTTTCAAACCGCGGTAAGTCGGGCAAGCGGTTTCCATCGATCAATACCAGGTCGGGTGTAGCCTGCAGACGAAGCACTGCCCTTTTCATTGCCATCAAACTGGCCTGCAGGATATTAAATTGATCAATTTCTTCTATGCTTGCATCGGCCACTGCCCAGGCTAATGCTTTTCGTTTAATTTCATCCTCGAGTGCTGATCTTTTGACTGCCGAAAGCATCTTCGAATCGGTTAATCCGGCAATTGGGCGTGCATTGTCGAGGATGACAGCGGCGGCTACAACCGCCCCGGCTAAGGGTCCTCTTCCAGCTTCGTCTACGCCTGCTACCAATTTCACCCGCAGCGATGCAGTCATGCTTCCGCCCGTAAAAAAAGTCCTTTTTTATGGAGCACCCGTATATAATTTATGGCCTTAAAGATATCGTTCTCGCTATGTCAGAATCAATAATAGTTGCTGTCGTAGGCGCCGGGCATCTGGGCAATTGGCTTGCCGAGAAATATGCTGCGTCGTCTCACTGCGAATTGCTTGCCATTGTCGATAGCGACCTCGAAGTAGCCAGGCAGATCGCGCAAAAACATGGCGTACAGGTGCATACCAACTATCGCGATATCCTGTCACAGGTCGATGCAATCAGTTTGGCAGTTCCCACCAGGCTCCATTATAAAATTGCGCGCGACATTCTGGAAGCAGGAATTCACTGCCTGGTCGAAAAACCGATTACCGAGACGGTCGGGGAAGCGTCTGAGTTAATTCAGATAGCAGCTCAGAATAAACTGGTCCTGCAGGTTGGACATATCGAGCGGTTTAATAGCGTGATGATGGGTGTGGAAGAGGTACTGGAGGATCCGCTTTTTATCGAATCGACCAGGCTCGCCCCCTTCACCCAGCGCGCTACCGACGTGAATGTCATACTGGATTTAATGATCCACGATATCGATCTCATTCTCGAACTGGTTCGCAGCCCCATTCGGCATATATCCGCCAGCGGCCTTTCGGTACTGACCGATACCATCGATATAGCCAACACAAGAATCGAGTTCGATAGTCACTGCGTGGCGAATGTTACCGCAAGTCGGATTAGTCAGAAACACGAACGAAAGCTGCGTATATTCCAGAAAGACATGTATATCTCGGCCGATTTGCAGGGAAAACTACTTTCCATCAATCGTAAGGGAGAAACCGATAACGAGGCAGGTTTTAAAAATATCACCCACAGGGAAATCAAATATGAGGATAATGACGCGCTGAAACTGGAAATACAGGACTTCATCCACGCTATACAAACTCATGGCCGTCCTCGGGTCAGTGGCGAAGATGGCAAACGGGTGCTCGAAACAGCAATTGCAATCTCGTCTCAGATCGGGGAAACACTTTGAACATACCGATGGTTGACCTCAAAGGTCAATACCAGATTCTGAAAAGTGAAATCGACACGGCATTGCTAAAGGCCCTGTCCGAGACGCGCTTTATCCTTGGCCCAAATGTGCTGGCGTTTGAGCAGGAGGCCGCCAGTTATCTCGGGGTACAGCATGCCATCGGTTGCGCATCGGGTACCGATGCCTTGCATTTGACACTGCTCGCTGCGGGTATCGGGGCTGGAGACGAGGTTATTACCACTGCTTTTAGCTTCATTGCCGCCGCCGAGGCTATCCGCTATGTCGGCGCCGTTCCCGTATTCGTCGATATAGATCCACAAACCCTGAATATCGACCCATCCAAAATCGATGCGGCGCTCAGCAATAAGACACGCGCCATTATTCCAGTCCATTTATTCGGACAGCCGGCAGACATGGATGAAATTCTCTCAATCGCCAGGCAACACGGCTTATTCGTTCTCGAAGATTGTGCGCAGTCATTCGGCAGCCGCTACCGCAGGCGCATGACCGGCAGCCTGGGTGACGCAGGCGCTTACAGTTTTTATCCTAGCAAGAACCTCGGTTGTTATGGGGACGGCGGTTTGATTGGCACAGACGACGACGAAATCGCTCGCAAGGTCAGGATTTACCGCAACCATGGCAGCAGTGAGCAATACCACCACGAGGTGATCGGTTATAATAGCCGACTCGATGAATTACAGGCGGTGATATTGCGAATCAAATTGAAACATGTCGATTCGTACAGCCAGAGTCGTCTTCAGCTTGCGGAAATGTATAACAGGTTACTCGCAGGTAGTGAATTTCATATCCCAGCGATACCAGATGATCGAGATCATATATTCCAGCACTACACGCTATTAAGCGAGAGACGCGATCAAATTCGCGATGCCGTTATCGCCAGGCAAATCGCCTGCACGGTTTATTACCCGATCCCGCTACATCGGCAGAAAGCGTTTGCAGACCCTAATCCGGAGGCACTGCGAGTTGCCGATTCTGTATGCCGACGGTGCCTGTCCTTACCGATTTATCCCGAA
>JBGMRM010000054.1:0-8482 GCA_048061415.1 Gammaproteobacteria bacterium
TCGCCTCTTCGGTAGGAAATACATTCCGACACAGCGTTTTATCGGAATAATCGAAGGCATAGTCTTTAGCCTGTTCGAATATTTCCTTCGCCTCCATTTCACGGAACATTTTTTCCTGTAAGTTATCGCTCATCTATTTTCCTGCATTGCCATCGCTACCAGATTCGATTCTGCTGCACCCAGGGCTTCGATGACCTGGATTTGATCGGTGTCGGAACGATTCTGACTCAATTTGAATTTGCACTGAATCTCGCTAATCTCTACTTCAATCCCGACGATTCCCCGAAGCATGGATGCTGCGTAGTCAGGTTTCCACGACTGATCAAATGCCGATTCATATTTTTCGGTTAACGAATCGACAACCTGCTTTAACCTAGCAGGGTCATTAAATGCCTGGCATTTGCCGTAAATATGAACCGCCTGATAATTCCAGGTCGGCACACCGGGCGAGCTGTACCAGGTAGGGGAGATGTACTCGTGAGGACCTTGCAAGGTAATCAGTATTTCCTGCCCGGAGATATCTTTCCATTGTGGATTTGGTCTCGCCAAATGCCCAAGCAGGTAGCGATGGTCTGCCGATATTAAAAATGGCAGATGGGACGAAACTAATCGGCCATCGACATGCGAAATCAGTTGTCCGAAGGCATTGGCATCGATAAAAGCAAATATCTTTTCCCGGTTTGTAATTTCAAAATACTTGGGGATGTACATAAAAACCTTCTCTACATTAATGCAAGTACGCTTCGCCTGCAGTGGTCGTTTTAGCTTACCGATCGAATTCCCTGCTCGACGATATCGAGTGCGTGATCCAGCTGGTCGCGGGTAATCGTCATCGGTGGGCACAGGGTTAGCACGCAGCCACCGCCGACCTTATAACTCAGTCCACGCGAGAGCGAGTGGTAGAGCACCGCATCGGCTTCATCGCTCGCGGGTTTACCATCACGATGTAGCTCTATCCCGAGGTGCAGGCCGAGCCCACGGACATCGTGGATCAAGGTCAATCGTGATTGCATTTCGTTCAGGCGTTCCAGTGCATGTTGTCCCAGTGCAATCGAGTTTTCGATCAGGCCCTCCTCATCGATGCAATCGAGGGTCGCGATTGCGGCCGCGCAGCCAACCGAGCTTTTTTCATGGGTATAGTGGCCGAGCGCACGGTCACCCACAATGTCGAGCTCTGCGCGTGCAATCAATGCAGCCATCGGGAATACACCACCACCGAGGCCTTTGCCGATAACGAGCATGTCGGGCGCCACGTCGAAGTGTTCGCAAACAAACATTTTACCGGTGCGTCCCAGCGCCGAGGGGATTTCATCGAATATCAACAATACCTCGTGCCGATCACAGATTTCCCGCACCCGGCGCCAGTAGCCAGGCGGGGGCAATTCGACCGTGGTCCAGCGCATCGGTTCGGCGATCAGGGCCGCAACATCGCCCTGCATGCCAAGCACATAGTCGAGATAGTCGCTGCAGCCGCTGTGTTCATCATCGCTGCAATTGAACTGGCATCTCCCCCGGGTCGGTGATGGGATATGCTCGGTGCCGGGCAATAGTGGACCGACGTCCTTTCGAAACAACGCCTCGCCGCCAATCGAAATGGCGTCGAGCGAGGCCCCGTGGAAACTGTCCCACATCGAAATGGTTTTGTGCCGACCGGTTGCGTAGCGCGCGAGTTTCAATGCCATGCCGATGGCCGATGTTCCGCCCGGTGCAAACAGCACCTTGTCGAGTCCATCGGGTGCGAGTTCGACCAGCCGTTTTGCCAGATCTACAGCGACCTGGTTGGTATACCGGCGTGGACAGAATGGAATTTGATCGAGTTGCTGCTTGATCGCTTCGATTACGCGTGGGTGGCCGTGCCCGACCTGGTGTACGCTATTGCCATGGAAATCCATGATCTCGCGGCCCTGCAGGTCCTCCAGGTAAATGCCGTTGCTGCCACGAATCGCGTTCAGGCAGGGGGTCGATAGAGACTGGTGCAAAAAGTAACGCGCATCGTCGGCGAGCAATTGCGTGGTATCGTCATCCAGGTACTGGTCGGACCAGGTGCTGCGGCGTGGTGAGAGGTTGACGTCTCCTTCGGCGCGATCGGGCGCTTGCTGAACAGGATTTGGCATGACAATTAATCCAGAATTAGTCTGGGTCATACCCTAACACATTTGTCGTTATGGCCCCCGAGCCGGAATGACGGAGACCCCTCTTTTCGACAAAACCCGAATATCCCGAAATAGCGATTGCATGGTCGAGTTGTTGATGAACGAGATATTGTAAGGGTGTTCGCTCGCCAGAATTCGGTAGCTGCTTCCAGGGTTCATCGACTCCAGGGCTTTGGCAATCTTGCCCCATAACACCAGGGTCAGGGGGTGGTCTAACGACGAGACGAGTCGCTTCAACAACCGTTCGAGAAAGTCCTGCCAGTAAACGGCTTCCTGCGTGGGTTTGCTCTCGGGGTGCAGTACCGGGGTCGCATTTAGCATCAGGAACCCGGCTTTGTGCAGGTTTGCAAACAGCTCATCCATGGTCTGAACCAGTGTAGACTTGTCGATACCGGCGATGCTCGCCTGGGAAACCTTGCCCTCGCCATCGGCTTCGAGATGACCTTCGGCGAGTAATGCGGTCTTGATAATATTTCGTAGCGAGGTAGCGCGGTTTACCGATTTGCTCAGGCCCTGGTCACTCCACAAACTATTGACCGCAGCGTCATAAAAAGCGATCCCATTCGCCGATGCCGCGCGAGGGTAGGGCGATTCACCCAGCAGCACATATCGAACGCCGAGACGATCCCGCCGAAAGGCGCTAAACAATTTGTCGATACCCGGTAACCAGCCTGGGTGACTGGATAACTGCAACAGGTAATCGGCGCCAACCCTGTCGAGAGCATCGACGAGGATATCTGACCAATCAGGATGGACATTCGATCGCTCGATTAATTTTCTGTGGATAGCCTGCTGGGTCATCCGCTCATCATTACTCGACCAGCAACGAATTGAGTCGAATGTCGGCTATTTTGCCGATTTCGACGATGCTGGTTTCGAATTCCCTGTCGAGCGAATTTTTCAGGCGCGAATGCAGCGCTTCGATAATCCGGGTTTTGTTAAGACCAGTCACCGCGATCACGAAAGGAAAGTCGAATTTTTCGAGGTATGCCTGGTTTAGCGACTGTAGCTGTGCGAGTTCATCGGCACTGCACTGATCGAGGCCCGCACGCGACTGCTCCTGGCGCGAGTCGTCGGTCAGAGTACCGGCGGCGGCTTCATTTCCGGCGAGTTCGGGATGATTACAGATCAGCGCCATGCGCAGGACCTCTGGCGATTGTTGCACCACCTCGAGCATAGTATGGTTGAGTTGTGGAATCGACTCGAAGGGCCGTTTTTCATAGACCAGGTCGGCCACCCAGGGGGAATGCTCAAAGATTCCGCCCAGCGATTCGACAAAACGCTCCCTCGAATACTGGTTCAGGCTCGCGAGTGAAATTTTATCCGGCATGGCTTCGTTTAATCGACGGTATTGGGATGCCGGTCTATCCAGTGGCGTGCGATATCGACACGCCGGCATATCCACACCCGCTCGTGGCTTTGCACATGGTCGAGAAAACGTTGCAGGGCTGCAAAGCGACCCGGTCGGCCGGCCAGTCGGCAATGCAGACCCACCGACAGCATTTTCGGTGAGGTTTCACCTTCTGCGTAGAGTACGTCGAAACTATCGCGCAGGTATTGGAAAAACTGTTCGCCGCTGTTGAAGCCCTGGGGCGTGGCAAAACGCATATCGTTGGTATCGAGTGTATAGGGTACGACCAGATGCGGCCTGGTTTCGCCCTGGCGGGTCTCGACCTGGCTCCAGAAGGGTAAATCGTCACCGTAATAGTCAGAGTCGTATAAAAAACACCCATTTTCGACCACCAGTCGCCGGGTGTTGGGGCTATCGCGGCCGGTATACCATCCAAGCGGTGTCTCACCGGTCGTGTGCCTGATAATTTCGATCGCACTTTCCATGTGCTCGCGTTCGGTCTCCTCGTCGATATCCTGGTAATGAATCCAGCGCAATCCATGACAGGCGATTTCATGCCCCAGTTCGACAAAGGTTCTGGCCAGTTCGGGATGACGTTGCAGCGCCATCGAAATCGCGAAAATGGTGAGTGGCAAGTCACGTTTTTCGAATTCACCCAGTATTCGCCAGACTCCAGCTCTCGAACCATATTCGTAAACCGATTCCATGCTCATGTGCCGCGCCGGGTAGCTCTGCGCGCCGATGATTTCGGATAAAAACTGTTCCGAGCCTGCGTCGCCGTGCAGGATGTTACTTTCGCCACCCTCTTCATAATTCAACACAAACTGCAGTGCGATACGCGCATTTCCCGGCCAGTCTGCGTATGGCGGATTTTTACCGTAGCCGATTAAATCCCTTGGATAATTATTTGAACCATTCACTTCAGTTTCTTAGTTGGTGTTGGCGAACAAAAGCGCCGCAAGATCGGGCTTCGGGTCGTCCGACTTGTGTTCAATCTGGGTTTCGATATGCAGCAAATGCTGATCCATGATTTTAACAGCCTTTCTGGTTTCGCCATTTTCTATTGCGTCGAGGATGGCCTCATGCTCCTGATTTCGGCAGCGATTTTCGGTATCCGAACCCAAATGGGTGAGAATCACCAGCGGTGTTCGCCTGATGATATCGTCGAGATATTCCTCCATCACGCTATTGTCGGCTATTTTCGCGAGTTGACGGTGAAAATCAACCGATAGCGACAAAGCCCGACGGGAATCGTGCTTGAGGTAAGCTTTATGTTCCTGGTCGAGCATCCTGCGAAGCTGCTGTACTTCTAGCTTGCTGATGTGCCTGCACAGAGTTTCGATATTAGAGCGTTCTATCGCGCGGCGAGCGGCGAACAGGTCCCTGCCTTCCTTGACCGATGGTTTGGCTACCGTGGCGCCCCGGTTTGGCTTTTGATCCACCAGCCTGGAATGAGCCAGGCGCGACAGCACTTTGCGGATGGTACCGCGCTTGACGCCGAATACCTCGGCCAGCTGGACTTCCTTGAGTTTGGTCCCCGGTGGCAGGCGGTGATCGATCACCGCCTGTTCGATCTGGCGTAGCACATCGTCTTCGCTCATGCTTAATTTCGATTGCTCGCCGCTCGTGTGAGATGTCGATTCTATGACCAGGTTCCTCGATTCGGTTTTTGGTATAGTAGCATAAGATTTAATATTGTTAACAATAATATTAGAAAAATGTTGACAATATTGTAAATAAATGCGAGTTTTATACCCCTGGCCACTGGGGAGGACAGTATGGGAAGATTGACGACACACGTACTCGATACGGCGCAGGGCTGTCCGGCAGCCAGGGTTGGCGTCGAGCTTTATCGTATCGATGGGGAGCGTCAATTATTAAAAAAGGATCAGACCAACGACGATGGTCGTCTGGATTCTCCTATCCTCGATGCCGATGATTTCAGGCCCGGTGTCTATGAGCTGGTGTTTCAGGCGGGCGATTATTTCCGCTCCAGCCCACTCCAGTTGAGCGACCCACCATTTGTCGATGAAGTCGTTATTCGATTCGGTATTGCAGAAGCCGATGCCCATTACCACGTCCCGCTGCTCGTTTCCCCCTGGGCTTACTCAACTTACAGGGGCAGTTAAAATGTATGCCCACCTGTGCCGGAAGCCGATGCTGTGAATACTATTCGATTTATTCTCGATGGTGAGCTGGTCGAAATCGAAGATATCGACCCGACCCGCACAGTATTGCAATACCTGCGCGAAGACATCGGACGTGTCGGCAGTAAAGAGGGTTGCGCCGAGGGTGACTGCGGGGCCTGCACCGTGGTGGTCGGCGAACTGGTCGACGATCGCATTCGCTTTCGTGCGGTCAATGCCTGCATCCAGTTTATGCCGACGCTGGATGGCAAGATGCTTTTGACCGTCGAGTCCCTGAGATCCACCGAGGGGCAACTACATCCGGTGCAGCAAAGCATGGTGGACTACCATGGTTCGCAGTGTGGGTTCTGCACCCCGGGATTCATCATGTCGATGTTTGCCCTGTACAAGACCGATGCCGACCCCGACCGTAAAGCGATAGACGATGCGCTTTCGGGGAATTTATGCCGTTGTACCGGTTACCGCGCAATCATCGAGGCGACCCGGCACATGACCGATTATGCGGCTCCTGCCGATGCGAACCCAATTATTTTCAGCCCGGCCAGGGAAAATGCGAAGGGTGCATCCGAGCAGGAAAAGGCGATGGCTAAGTGCCTGAAAAAGCTGCGAAGAAAGCAGGGTTTGCGTCTCGAAGGTGGTGGGCGCAGTTATTTCGCACCGGCGAGTACCGATGAACTGGCCGAAGTTTATACACAACACCCGGATGCCTGCATTCTCGCGGGCGGAACCGATGTTGGATTGTGGGTTACCAAGCAGTTACGTGAATTACCCGTAGTGATTTACCTCGGTAACGTCGCGCAATTGAATCGAATCGACGAAACCGATGACGGTATCGAAATCGGCGCTGCCGTGTCGCTCACCGATGCGTTTGACAGCCTATCTGGACAGTTTCCCGAACTGGCCGAAATGTTTCGTCGATTTTCCTCGGTTCCGGTACGTAACGCCGGGACACTGGTGGGTAATATCGCAAACGGGTCACCGATTGGTGATTCGATGCCGGCGTTAATTTCACTAGGGGCGCGGGTCAAATTACGGCAGGGCGCGCGAAACCGCGAACTCGCTCTCGAAGCGCTGTACATCGATTACCAGAAAAATGCGATGCAAAGCAGAGAATTTGTCGAATCG
The DNA here is from genome assembly GCA_048061415.1 of Gammaproteobacteria bacterium. Classification (GTDB taxonomy): domain Bacteria; phylum Pseudomonadota; class Gammaproteobacteria. The sequence continues at coordinate 6,777 of JBGMRM010000054.1, forward strand.
GTGATTATCCCCAAACGCGATACCGCTATGAAGGTGCGTTGCTACAAGCTTTGTAAACGTTTCGACCAGGATATATCGGCGGTCTGCGCGGCATTCGCGCTGCAGCTGCATGGCGATCAGGTCGCCTCTATCGATATCGTGTTCGGTGGCATGGCGGCAATACCGAAACGCGCGGCGCAGGCAGAGGCTGTGCTATCCCGAAACGCCTGGAATGAAGAAAGTGTTCGGCAGGCGATGCAAGCATTGGCCAAAGATTTTTCACCCCTGACCGATATGCGCGCCAGTGCCGCTTACCGTCAACAGTCTGCCGCCAACCTGCTGTATCGTTTTTACCTCGAAACCAGGACAAAAGATGCGCTGGCGCCAGAAGCGGTTAACGTATTCGCGGTGCAGGCCTGATGGAAAATCCAGCCACTATCGAAGCACGCGAAATAGCCCCCGGAAAGTCGGATCCGCACGAATCCGCCGCATTGCACGTTAGTGGAGAAGCCACTTATGTCGACGATATCGCAGAACTGGCGGGAACCCGCTACATAGCGCTCGGCCTGAGCCAGCGAGCGCACGCGCATATCAGCGGTATTGACTACGAAGCGGTGAAGGCTTCACCCGGTGTAGTCGCGGTATTGAGTGCCGAGGATATCCCGGGGGTAAACGATTGCGGGCCGATCATACACGACGACCCGATTTTTGCCGATGGGCTGGTGCAGTACCTTGGGCAACCTGTTTTCGCCGTAGTCGCCAACTCGGTGATCGAGGCGCGCAAGGCTGTCGCCAGGGTCGTGATCGAATATGAAGATTTACCGGCGATACTCGATGTGCGCGAAGCCAAACGCCAGCAATCCTGGGTATTGCCACCCGCGCGTCTGCGCCGGGGCGATGCAAAGGCTGCATTGGAGAAATCATCGCACCGCATGAGCGGCGAAATATCGGTTGGTGGCCAGGAACAATTTTACCTGGAAGGCCAGATTTCATATGCGGCTCCGAGAGAAGATGGATGCATCCACCTGTGGTGTTCAACCCAGCATCCCACCGAGATGCAGCACGTGGTGGCGCATGCCCTGGAACTGGATTTAAACCAGGTGGTCGTCGAGATGCGACGCATGGGCGGCGGATTTGGCGGCAAGGAGTCGCAGTCGGCAATCTTCGCCTGTATCGCGTCGATCGCGGCCTGGCGGTTGAAATGCCCGGTCAAGCTGCGTCTCGATCGCGACGACGACATGATGGCCACCGGCAAACGCCACGGCTTCCACTATGAATACGAAGTTGGTTACGACGACGATGGACTGATACAGGCGGTCAGTATCGAAATGGCCGCGCAGGCAGGGTTCTCTGCCGACCTAACCGGGCCCGTGGTAACGCGCGCGGTATGTCACCTCGACAATGCCTATTATATCAACGATGTCGCGATCGACGCGTTTAGCGCGAAAACCAACTCTCAGTCGAATACCGCGTTTCGGGGCTTCGGCGGGCCGCAGGGTGCGATTGCGATCGAATACATTATCGACAATATCGCGCGCAAACTCGGCAAGGATTCGCTGGAGGTGCGAAAGCTCAATTTTTACGGAAAAGACGACCGCAATACCACACCCTACGGCCAGCGCATCGAGGACAACATCATCCACGAGCTAGTCGCGCAGCTCGAATCGAGTAGCGATTACTGGGCTCGCAGGAAAGCCGTGGAGAAATTTAATTCCGAGAATTTGATT
>JBGMRM010000055.1:0-8478 GCA_048061415.1 Gammaproteobacteria bacterium
CGATTCCATCAGTCACTATCGGCCACGACCTCAGCCTCGCTACTCTACAAAACTGGCGGTAGCCTTCATCGCCAGTCGACCATCGGCATTACTGGCCCACATCTCGGCATTGGCGCCATTCATCCTGGCGTTTAATGTAAATGGCGCATTATCGAACAGCGGGCTATAGGCCCGAATTTCATAATTTGCCAGGACTTTCCCTGGATTATGCTCGCGGACCAGTTGCAATAATAGGGTTGCGGTTAAAGGCCCATGAAAGACCAGTCCCGGGTAGCCTTCCTGGGTACGACAAAAATCGAGGTCATAGTGGATTCGATGACCATTAAATGTGAGCGCCGAGTAACGAAATAACAGGGTGGAACTGGGCATTAACTCACGCGTCCACTGCGCATCCTTCGGCGCTTCCGGCGGTAGGATATCGTCTTCTCCAGGCTGTTTCACATCGCGGTAGACGATGTTATGGATTTCGCTAAAACGCATTTCTGCGCCAACGAAAACACAGTGCTCGAGCTCGACAAAACAAAGCGCTCCAGTGCGCCCCTGTTTAACTTTAACATCGCGCACGGTGGATTCACGCCGCGCGGTTTCACCCACCCGAATCGCAGCATTGAAGGAGAACTGCCCCCCGGCCCACATGCGCCGTGGCAGGGGCACCGGTGGCATAAACTCGCCCAGTGCCGCATGGCCGTCGCGGCCCAGCTCGGATGCGCGAGCGGGTGTCAGAAAATAGATCCAGTGCCAGAGTGCTGGAATTTCGTCGCCATTTTTAATCGCTTGCGGCTCGAAATCGAGCGTAGCGCGCATGCGGCGCAACGGTTCCGCAGAAATGATTTCTTCGGCGGTTTCCTGCCTGCCAATCCACTGGCCGAGGTAATCGGCATCCAGGTTTTTTCGGTTCATTCTTATATCGATCCCGCCGATTCGATCTCAGGAGCTGAATCCCTGTTTTCGGCGCCCTGGTAAAGCGCCTCGTTATGCGCGGCGATCATTTTTCGATGCCAGCTCATGCCAGCTTCGTCGAACTCGGCCTTCGGTTCGGGTAAATGCTGGAAGTGATTGAATCGGTCCTCACCGCGCACCAGCATCGCAAAATCGGTCTTTGCGACCGACTGGCGAACAGAGGTTGAAAGGTAGTTGGCCACGAGACCTATTCGTGGTTGCTCGGTGTCGTTCGGGCCAGAAGCATGCAATAGATGGCCGTGGTGCAGCGAAACCTGCCCGGCATCGAGTTCGGCATAAACCGCACTCGCTTCATCGATATCTATGTCAGCATGTTGGCCGCGCGTCAATATATTCGAATCATTAACCGTATCCCGGTGTTTGATTTGCCCATTTTTGTGCGAAGCGGGTATAAATCGCATACAGCCGTTTTCTTTGGTTACCGCTCCAAGCGCGAACCAGGCCGATACTTCCCGGTCGTTACTCAGCCCCCAGTAGGTTAAATCCTGGTGCCAGGAAACGTAGCCAGCGGAATGCGGCGGTTTCAAAAACAGGCTCACGCCCCAGACCAGGATATCGGGGCCCAGAATCGATGCGACTGCATCGAGAACCACTGGATTGCGAATCATCTCGTTCACATAGGGACAAACCACATGCAGGTGATTCAACTGCCCGCGATAACCCAACGCAGGTGCCCGTTCGCTCGCTGACAAGGCCGCGAGGCGCCACCCATAGTCTTCGGCCCGCGCTTTAGGCAGGGCGTCGAGCGGATAGTAATACCCAAGTTGGTCGAATTCCGACTGGATTGTCTGTGTGGTCACCTGGATACTCATTCCCGTCTCAATAAAATAACATCAGGCTATCCCTGGTATCTAATCCACCCAGGGCATCCCTGAATTTTATACTTTTTTTACTTTCCCCACCTAAATTTCATTTTATTTTCACAGAATAATCACGCTCGTTTGTAATCATGCTCCCACGAACTATCGTTTAAACACCTGGAGGCATGATGGAAATTTCAAACTGGATTCAACACCACGCAAACTGTTCACCTGAAAAAATTGCGCTTTACTTCGAGGACCGGAAAATCAGTTATGCTCGGCTTGAAAATCGAATCGCACGGCTGGCTGGTGGGCTTGCCCAAACATTAAAAATAAACACCGGTGATCGAGTCGCATACCTGGGAGAAAATGCGCCTGAGTTGATTGAATTACTTTTCGCCTGTGCTCGAATCGGCGCCATATTCGTTCCACTGAATGCCAGGATGACAATCGAGCAACATCGATACTACCTGGAAAATAGTAGCCCCAGATGTTTATTCGTTGAAGCGCCTTTTTCGCAACATGCGGATGCCTGTTTACAGGATTCGAGTATCGCAAAAATAGAATTTGGGAATATCGCGGCAGACGATTCCAGTGGCAACCAACTCGAAGGACTGGTCTCCGGGTCCAGGCCTGTTCCGACAAAGCGGGATTTGCCCGATACCACGCCAGTTATGATTGCCTATACCTCTGGCAGTACGGGTATGCCGAAAGGTGCGGTATTGACCAATGAAACGCTATTTTACTCGGCGATTAACGCGGTGCAGTTCGCCGAAATGACGGGTGATGATCATATCCTGACCAATTTACCCATGTTCCATGTCGGGGGTTTAACAGTACACACTCTACCGGCACTTCATATCGGTGCGGCGGTCACCATTCAGCGCGAGTTCGACGCCGAGGCAACATTGCGCGCCATAGAAAAGAACCGCATTACGGTTTATTTACCGCTGCCGAAAATCTCTCGTGCATTGACCAGCCACAAAAACTGGCAAAGCACCGATATTTCAAGCCTGCGTATCACCCAGACGGGTTCGACCATCGTACCCTTGTCGGTAATGACACCCTGGACTGATCGAAATGTCCCGGCCCAGCAGATTTATGGTTTAACCGAAGCCCTGCCTCCTGTTATCGGCCTGCCGCTCGATGAAAGCGAAACCATGGCGGGGTCGATGGGCAAGCCATCGATGTATTGCGAGGTAAGGCTGATTGACAAAAATAATTGTGAGGTAAAGGCGGGTGGACGTGGCGAGATATGGTTAAAAGGTCCCTGCGTGTTTAAAGAATACTGGAACAATCCGCAAGCGACCGAAAAATCGTTTACCGATGGCTGGTTTCATACCGGCGATATTGCGCATGCCGACGAAAACGGCTATCTCTACATGGACGATCGATTGAAAAATATCATTATCGTAGGCTCATCCAATGTTTACCCAGCGGATCTGGAGCATATATTGTCCGAATGTGACGATATTGCCGAAGCGGCCGTGGTCGGTAAGCCTGATACGGAATACGGAGAAGTGCCGGTTGCCTGTATCCAGGTCAAGCACGGTCGTTCGATGACGGCGGAACAGGTACACGGATTGTTCCAGGGCAGGGTGGCCAGGTACCAATATCCGCAAGAAATCGTTTTTGTAGATTCATTCCCTCGAACTTCGCTTGGCAAGATTCAAAAGACCGAGGTAGGGCAACTGGTTCAAAACTTACAATAGAATTCACGATTGTCGGGGAGCAATTGATTTATTAGGGTACCTGGGTATTTTGTACTGTGTTTCCCCGTAAAAGTTTTGTAAAAAATCAGGCGGATCGGCATTTTATCCTTTTTTCGCCAGGTTTTTGATTTAATATGCACATCGGGACCTGCCTACAGGTCACAATCAGATGGACAAGCTTAATTTACAGTTGCTCGGGGAGTTTGGCCTGCAAAGCCAGGAAGGCCTGTGCATTAAGGTTTCTTCCAAAAAATCACGTGCATTGGTGGGTTATCTCGCATCCAGGCCGGGTCGGCCGGTTAGCCGTGTTGACCTCGCCAGAATGCTGTGGGAACGACATGACGAGCAACAGGCCCTCACCAATCTTCGCCAAACCTTATCGGTTTTAAATAACCAGCTTTGCAGCATTTGCCCACAATGGATGATTAAGGATTCCGGGTTTATTTCACTTGACGCGGATTTATTTGCGTCCGATATCGACCAGGTACAGGCGATCTCACACTCGGCCGATCGGGCCAGTCTTGAAATTGCGGCTGAGTTATTTCGAGGTCGCTTCCTCGAAGGATTGAATTTTCACGAAGAAAGTTTAAATCGTTGGCTGGATGGAGAACGGCAAAAATACGAGATTCGTCATATTGAAATTCGCAAACAATTACTGGAGCGCCAGATCGAAACGGAGGATTATGCCTCTGCTGCTTCCAATGCCGAAAGGCTGGTACTACTCGACCCCATCGATGAACAAAACCATCGTCGATTGATGTCGATTTATTCTTCGCTAGGGCAGCGCCACCGAATACTGCGGCAATATCAGCAATGTTGCCAGGCGCTGGAATATCATCAGATCGGTCAGCCCGAGGATAAAACGGTTTCCCTGTTTCAATCACTATATTACGACACGGTTATCCACTCCGTTTTCGAAGCCAGTCCAGCAAACCAGGCCGAATCGACTGGCAGCACGCAAGACTCTGGTACGATTCCAGCAATAGCCGTATTACCTTTTCACGATTTGATGGACAAACCTGACTCCCTTGCATTAAGCACAGCGCTCACCGAAGAAGTTGTCAACGAGTTGAGACGCTTTCATGGCTTTAAGGTCATCTCCGCCCTGTCTTCTATGTCTGTTGGAGGCCAGAATTTCGACCTGAAAACCGTGTCCCGCATGCTGGGGGCTCGTTACCTGGTCAGCGGTTCGATTCGACAATCACGGCAGCAAGTACAAATTGCGGTAGAGCTGGTGGATGCCGAAAATGGCGAGCTTATCTGGGCGGAAAGATACGCACGAAAAATTGAAGAGCTGTTTATCTTGCAGGCAGAACTGGCGCGGGATATTGCCGGTGAAATTGAACCCGAGGCAGTAGGCCATGCTTACCTGTTGAGTACTCGCAAACCCCCTAACTCGATGACGGCCTGGGATCTGGTATTACGGGGTGACCACAGCCTGTATAAGCAACTGGGCACCCGTTGTAACAGTAACGAAGCGCAGCGACTATACAGGAAAGCGATGGAACTGGATCCAGACTACGCGCCTTCCTATGCCGGACTCGCCTATTCACTGTGCCTGGAGCTCAAGGAAAGTATCGCGGAAGACGTTAAATGCGTTGAAAATTCAATGCGCGAAATGGCCGAGCAAGCGGTGCGCCTGGATGAAAACAATCCCTGGTGCCTGGTCATACTGGGGCGAGCGCAGCAGCAATTGAAGGAATACGATGCCGCCGTAATGACTTATCGGAAAGCAGTCGCGCTGTGCCCAAGTTCCTCCAGGGCTCATTTTGGCCTGGGATTCGGATTGTCAGCGACTAGCCAGTATGACGAGGCCATCACAGCCATGGATCGCGCGATCGAACTCAGTCCGCGTGATCCCATGAGCTGGAGTTACCATACGGTAAAGGCGTTAACCTATATTTACTCAGAACAATTCGACCTCGCTGCATCATCGTCTGCGATCTCATCCAACTATCCGGCTGCCAATCACTGGGCGCCCGCTATCCAGGTACCGTCACTGGTCCACCTGGGTCGATACGATGATGCGCTCAAGGTACTCGAAAATGCGAGAAAGTCGAAGCCGGGTATTTCCGTACATTCGGTGGAAAACGCGTTTTCGACCAAAAATAGTATGGACGCGCTTTCACTTCGGGAAGGCTTAATCGAAGCCGGTCTACCTGAACAGTAAAATATCTACTGCACCAAATTTAGCCGGCCAGGACTATCCGCTAGCTGCACTGCTGTTGTGAAACCTGTTTAATCAGGCGTCTTATCTCTGACCTGAGCTACTACACCTTCGATTCCAGCACGAATTTCTCCAGCTTTTTATCGATACCCAGTACGTGCAATCTTAGCCATTCGGAGTTCTGGGAGTTCTAGAAGTTCTAGAACTTCGTCATTTACATCACTTCGTCGCTTTTGCCATGCCGGAGGAAAATACCGGCATGTATGCAAAGTTATCACGCGATAGAAACCTGAAATTGACTCAGATCATAGCGAGGTGAAATTGGGTTTGAGACGGATACCCACCGCCGATAGTTACTTTCTTAATACGGACAATTCTTACAGGAACAAACGCGGTTGTATTGATGTAGATCAATGGCGGCAATCGAAGCGTGTGTATCCTTTTAAATAGCAGGCAAATTCAATTGCAAGATAGTAGGGTAAATAGTATGGAATGGTTAGCAGAAAACTGGGTTTGGGTATTAGTCGGCATCGCGTTTATCGGCTTTCATTTATTTGGCCACGGAGGACATGGAGGCCACGGTAAATCCCCTCGGCCTGGCAGTGAAAGCAAATCCGACGGCAAGAATGACGCGGATAAGCCCGTGGACCATCAGCATTAAGCGGGGCGGCCATGCTCAATACAAAGTTGGTATCCTGGGCGCTCGGAATATTTGCCGCGGTAAGCTTTGTGCTGTGCGTAATCTACGGTCTGGTAACACCGCAGAGTCTGAAAATGTCCGCCTTCCTCTAACAGGTGCTACCGGCATTCAAATGGCTGAGCTGGCAGGGCTTCCTGCTCGGACTGTTTGAAAGCTTCCTTTACGGAGTATATGCCGGGCTGGTGTTCTGCCCTATCTATAACTGGCTGAATCGCCGCTTCGGTGCCGATCACGGATTGCTCCGATGATCAAATCAGGGGCAAAACTCTTCAGGAGGCGAGGATGAAACACGAAGTCAACGAGCCCAGTTTCAAGGATCCAGTTTGCGGCATGCAGGTCAGTCGTACGACCGTGGTCGGCGAACTCGATTACCAGGGTAAATCTTATTATTTCTGCGCCAGCGTCTGCCGGGAGTCGTTCGAGGCGGGCCCGTCAAGATATATTCGTCCGCATCACATTCAGTCGAAAACGCTTTCAGGACCAAAAACGGAACTGACGCGCTTTCACTTCGGGAAGGTTTAATCGAAGCCGGTCTACCTGAACAGTAAAATAACTACTGCACCAAATATGGCCGGTGAAACCTGTCCGCTAGTCGCACTGCTGTTATGAAACCTGTTTAATCAGGCGCCTTATCTCTGACCTGAGCTACTTCACCTTCGATTCCAGCACGAATTTCTCCAGCTTTTTATCGATACCCAGTACGTGCAATCTTAGCCATTCATAGAGGAAATTAGATAGTGACTCCTGCAACATTTTGTCCATATCGCCCTGGGTTTCTACCATGGCAATGAGTTCTTCACGAAATCGGTTATGTGCATCCAGGTGGGCTTCTGCATCCGGGTAGTTGAGCTCAGCCATGTAAGTCTCTTCCAGGCTAAAATGGTGTTCAGCGTAGAGCTGCAGTTTGGTTAAAATTTCCCGATCGAACGGTACTTCCTTGATTTGATCGATTAGCCTGAACAGTATCTGGTGCTGGGTGTCCTGCCAGATCAGGTCGCTGGTTTTAATCATCGAATATTAATCATGTTCACGCCCCGGTGCTAAAAAGCCAGTCACCCTGTAGCGGTTATCATCAATGTTAGCTAAATGGGCGCCGTGATTTGGCATAGGGAAACATTAGCCCCAATTTAAACCAGTTGCAACCGCCGGCAACCCTTTGCTGCTGGTAATACTCAACTGTAGTCATATGGGGTGACGTTTTGGCCTGACAGGCGTATTCTGTCGATTCACAAGAAAAAAGAGGTGAAGTTATGAACCTGGAGCGGGTTGTTTTCGGATTCGTGATTATCCTGGCCTTAACATTTAATTTCGCTTTCGTCATGGGCGATATAGACAACCCTCAACACCACAATGTCTGGATCTTGACGATTGCAATTTTTGTCAACCTGATTGCGACTGGATTAAAACTGGGTGACCGTTCGCAGGTAGGGGCCCTGTTGCTGGCGAGTAGCCTGGTAGCCGATGTGCTGCTCATCACCGCCCGGATCATTTGGGTCGTCACGGAGAATGATACCGATATCGGCCCGAGCGCCGAGTCGATGGTCAATATTGTATCGCTCGGTGGTGGTGCACTGATTGCGAGTATAGTCTCGGTGACCATTCTGGTTGGGGACACACTGATTTCACGGCGTTAACACCCGCCAATGGCTATTACCTCTGAGCTCGACCGGGTTGCGATGATAGTACTGCGCTACATGCGCAGACCCGTGTTTGTATTGATCGCCGTTTATGCAATCGGTATTACCGGTATGGCCTTGATACCCGGCCGGGACGCCGACGGCAACGTGGAATACATGAGCTTGTTCCACGCATTTTATTTTTTTACCTACACCGCAACCACGACAGGCTTTGGCGAAATCCCAAACGAATTCACCGATACGCAGCGCCTGTGGACTATATTCAGTCTCTATATGGGAATCGTAACCTGGTTGTACGCGATCGGATCAATTGTCCGCCTGGTACAAAACCCCCATTTATTGATGGCGCTGAACGAACATCAATTCGCCCGTTCGGTCAGGCGCATAAAGCAACCATTTTTCCTTATATGCGGCTTTGGCGATACCGGCAGCCTGCTTGCGCGGGGCCTGAGCGACCACTGGTTCGGAGCGGTTATTCTCGATACCGATCCCGAACGCATCA
>JBGMRM010000056.1:0-8403 GCA_048061415.1 Gammaproteobacteria bacterium
GCTTGCGTACCTGTTGCGGTGCGGTGCCGCCGACGATGTTGCGTGCGTTGACCGAACCTTCGAGCGACAGCACTTCGAATACATCGGCTTCGATGCGCGTATCGAAAGACTGCATTTCCTCGAGTGTGTACTCGCTTAAATCCTTCCCTTTTTCGATACCGTACGCAACCGCGTTGCCCACCACTGCGTGCGCATCACGAAATGGCAATCCCCTGTTGACCAGGTAATCGGCGAGGTCGGTGGCGGTGGCGTAACCCTGTTTGGCTGCGGCTAGCATTTGAGCAGGATTAACTTCCAGATGCGGCACCATCTCGGCAAACGCGCGCAGGCTCCCCTGCAGGGTATCGAGGGTATCGAATAGCGGTTCCTTGTCTTCCTGGTTATCCCTGTTGTAGGCCAGCGGCTGTGACTTCATCAGCGTGAGCAGGTTAACCAGATGACCATTCACGCGACCGGCTTTGCCGCGTACCAGTTCGGGCACATCGGGATTTTTCTTTTGCGGCATGATCGACGAACCGGTGCAATAGCGATCCGGCAGACGAATAAAGTCGAACTGTGCGGTGGACCAAAGCACCAGCTCTTCGGCCATACGCGACAGGTGGCCCATGCAAATAGCCGCGGCAGCGCAAAACTCGATGGCGAAGTCGCGGTCGCTCACCGCATCGAGCGAGTTTCGTGCCGGTGAGTCGAAACCCAGGAGTTCGGCGGTGTACTCACGATCCAGCGGGTACGAGGTCCCTGCCAGTGCGGCGGCGCCCAGGGGCATCACATTCATGCGCCGCAGGCAGTCACCGAGTCGACTGTGATCGCGTGCGAGCATCTCGAACCAGGCCAGCATGTGGTGGCCAAAGGTAATCGGTTGCGCCACCTGCAGGTGCGTGAAGCCCGGCATTATAGTGTCCGCCTCGCGCTCGGCGAGGTCGAGCAGCCCGGATTGAAACGCGCTGATTTGCGCCAGGCAACGCTTAATCTCTTCGCGCAGGTAGAGCCGGATATCGGTCGCGACCTGGTCGTTACGCGAGCGTCCGGTATGCAGTTTCTTGCCTGCATCGCCAATCTCTCGCGTCAGGCGCGATTCGATATTCATGTGCACGTCTTCGAGGCTGGTCGACCATTCGAACCGGCCGTCGATAATTTCCTGTTTAATTTTCTCCATACCCCGTTCGATCGCCGCGTGTTCGTCGTCACTCAGCACGCCGATTTTTTGCAGCATTTTGGCGTGCGCGAGCGAGCCCTGAATATCGACCAGCGCGAGGCGTCGGTCAAATTTCACCGAAGCGGTAAAAGCCTCGACGAAGGCATCGGTAGGCTCGTCGAAACGTCCACCCCACATGCGCGAGTCTTTGTCGGTCATAAGGTACTCATCGGACTAAATCTTGCAGTTAAGCGGGATAATAAGGGTAAAGCCCCAGCAAGGCTATCGGGTGTTAGGAATATTGTTGTATGCTTGCAGTGCAGGGCTAACAAATCAACTGCTATGGGATATAACCGACAAAATAAATTAACGCCGGCGCTAAACGGATACTACCTGCCAAACTTTTGTGAAGCGGATGTTTTTTTGCGCCTGCTGCTGGTGGTCGAACTCTTCGCGATCGTGTTTGCGCTGGTCAGTTTCGAAGGGGGTAGTTTTTACGTTCATATTGCGCTGAATTCCGTGTTGATGCTATGGATCGGGCTCACCAGTGCGGCGGTACTGTGCTGGCTTTCACGCCTCGCGATGATGCAAAATATCTTGCATGCCACGTTGATAGCAGCCGCTGTCACCCTGCTGATTACATTAATCGTGAGCTTGTTCAGCATTAGCCTGGTGGAAAATATGCGCCTCGCAATCGGCCCACAGGATACTGCCTACACATTGCTGCGTAATCTGTCGGTTTCCGCGATACTGATTGGTCTGGCATTACGCTATTTTTATCTGCAGTACGAGTCGAAAAAAATACTCGAAATCCAGGCAAAAGCACGATTGCAGGCACTGCAGGCCCGTATCAGACCCCATTTTTTGTTTAACAGTATGAATACCATCGCGAGCCTGACCCACGAGCAGCCCGATCTGGCCGAGCAGGCGATCGAAAACCTGTCGGATCTCTTCCGCGCCAGTCTGGCGGCAGAAGCCAGCATTCCATTGCAACAGGAACTGGAGCTTGCAAGCCGGTATATCCAGATTGAATCGCTGCGTCTGGGTGACCGCCTCACGGTTAACTGGAAACTTTCGAACCACGAAATTGATGCCTCGTTGCCTGCCCTGACTCTGCAACCCCTGATCGAGAATGCTATCTATCATGGCATCGAACCTCTGCCTGAGGGTGGCACGATTGAAATCGAAATCGTAAGGCGCGATGAATTTATCGAAATTGTTATATCGAACCCATTGCTGGAGGATCGAACCGAGCAGCAGCGCGAGGGCAATAATATGGCGGTAGCCAATATTCGCGAGCGCCTGCAAATAGCCTACAGTGGCAAGGCTTCGATGCAACAGCTCGAAACGGATGAGCGGTTCACCGTTACCCTCAAACTTCCAGTTCTGGTTACGCAGGTACAATGAAGATTTTGATCGTCGACGATGAAAAGCCAGCTCGTGATCGCCTGTCGCGTATACTGAACAGCCTTTCCGATCACGAAGTCGTCGCCGAAGCGAGCGATGGCAGGCAGGCTTTGCAAAAAGCGCAATCGAACGAGCCCGATGTGGTGTTGATGGATATCCGCATGCCCGGGATGGACGGTATTCAGGCAGCGCGCCACCTGTTCGAGCTGGAGCAACCACCGGCGGTCATTTTTACCACCGCCTATGCCGACCATGCGCTCGAAGCCTTCGAAACCCATGCGATCGACTACCTGTTAAAGCCGGTGCGCAAAGAACGCCTGCAACAGGCCCTCGAAGCTTCGAGTAAGCCTAACCGGGCGCAAGTCTCACAGCGTAATGAAGCGCTTGCGGAAATTGAGGTACGTCAGCATATCTGTGCGCGCGTGCGGGGCGATCTGGTACTGGTACCGATTGAAAAAATATATTATTTCCAGGCCGATCTGAAATATGTCACGGTGCGCCACACCGAGGGCGAGGTACTGATAGAGGATGCACTCAAGAATCTTGAAAAGGAATTTGGCGACCGTTTTTATCGAATCCACCGCAATGCGCTGGTGAACCTGGCGCGCATCGGTGGTATGCAGGCCAGCAGCGACGGCCATCAGGTGACCTTCCAGGATATCGATGCCGCGCTTGAAATCAGTCGCCGCCACCTGCCCGGTATACGTAAGATTATTAAGAATCTATGATACGCGATGTGAACCAGTCCCTGTCTGTACTGCGTATCGCCACGCGTAGCAGCCCGCTGGCGATGTGGCAGGCCGAAGAAGTAGCGCGCCGAATAAACAGGCTGCATCCCGATCTTATGATCACGCTGGTGCAAATGAAAACTAGCGGTGACCAACTGCTCGATGCGCCACTCGCCAAACTTGGCGGCAAGGGCCTGTTTGTCAAGGAACTCGAAACCGGCCTGCTCGAAGGCAGCGCCGATATCGCGGTGCACTCGATGAAAGATGTGCCGCTGGATTTTCCGCCCGGCCTCGAACTCACGCTGATAATGGAACGTGAAGACCCGCGCGATGCCTTCGTTTCCAACCGCTATGCCACGCTTGCCGAAATGCCTGCTGGCGCCGTGGTCGGCACCTCGAGCCTGCGACGCCAGACCCAGATCCGCGAGCGCTACCCACAGCTCGCCATCGACTGGCTACGCGGCAATGTTAATACGCGTTTACGCAAACTCGATGATGGTCGATACGATGCGATTATCCTCGCGAGCGCAGGCTTATTGCGCCTCGGTTTAGAGCAGCGAATCCGGGTACCGCTCGAGCCGGAAGAGTGCCTGCCCGCGATCGGTCAGGGTGCAATCGGAATCGAAGTGCGCAGCGACGATGTAAAGGTGAAGGAGTTACTGGCTCCGCTGGCTCATGCCGAGACCACCATCCGCATCGTGGCCGAACGCGCGTTGAACCAGGCCCTGAACGGGGGCTGCCAGGTGCCAATAGCAGGTTTTGCACTGGTGAACGAGGGCCAGATTTACCTGCGAGGCCTGGTTGGCGAACCCGACGGCAGCAAGATATTACGCGCAGAAGCCAGTGGAAATATCGAACAGGCCGCAGCAATCGGCAAAATGGTGGCCGAAGACCTGCTCGCGCAGGGGGCCGATGCCATTCTCGCCCGGCTGCAGGAATAAACATGGCTGACAAGGAAGGGGTTTTGCGGGGGCAATGTATTCTCAATACCCGGCCCGCGCATCAACAGGCTGGTCTGCAGGTCCTGCTAGAGGCGCAGGGTGCGACGGTGATAGCATTTCCGGTGATCGAAATTGTCGATTGTGAAGTCAGACCATTTCATCTCGGCCTGGCGCAACAGATCGAAAATTACGATATCGTCCTGTTTGTGAGCCGCAATGCGGTGGATGGCGCCTTTCGATTTTTGCGGGCAACGAACCTGCCGTCTGATTTGCAATTAGGCGTTATCGGTGAAGCGACTTATCGGGCCCTGAACGAGAGCGTCAGCGACCTCGACCGGCGCCTGATTCGCTGCGACCCTTACAATAGTGAAAGTTTGTTATCCTCCCGCGCGCTACAACAGGTGGAGGGCAAGAATATTCTGATTTTTCGGGGCCAGGAGGGACGCAATTTACTCGGAGATGAACTAGGCGCGCGTGGTGCTACCGTAAGTTTTTGTGAGGTATACCGTCGTATGGTGCCCGACTACGAAGCCAGTTATTTCGACCGATTAACTGCCTAGCGCTTTCCCACCCTTGCGGTTTTTACCAGCGACGAGGGCATGCACAATGCGCTATCGCTGGTGGATGGCAAATCGGCCGATAAGTTGCTCGGCTTACCCTGGCTATTGATCAGCGAAAGAATGCGTGAATCGGCCGTAAAACTGGGACATAATGCAACCATCATCATCGCAAAAAACGCGAGTGACGAAGGTATTCAACAGGCCATCGGCGAGTGGGCAGGCAAGCAGGCAGACTGAATTTATGAGCGAGAAAAAATCACCCAGCGAGAAGGACAGCGCGGAAGTCGGGAAGGATAGCACCAAAGTCGGGAAGGATCGCCCAAAAGTCGAGAAGGATAACACCGAGGCCGAGAAGCCAGCCGAAGCGCAGCGTGAGGATAGCGATGTACCGGCAATAGCAGCCGAAGAAATGGATCAGGCGCCTGTCGAAAAAACGCCACCGAAAAAACAGCCTGCGGCCCCCAAAAAACCCGACTCACCCAGGCAACCCAGACAAGCCGAACAAGCCGACAAGCCGCGGCGTGGATTTCCGTGGTTTGGGCTATTTAATTTTCTATTGATCATTGGAATCGCGGCGGCGGCGGGATACTACTGGCAAATGCAGCAGCAGCTCGAACAGGAAAATCAGCAGGTCATCTCGGCATTACAGCAGCAGCTATCAGGCAAGGCCGAATCATCGCAGTTACAGGGGCGTCTGGCCCCACTCGAAACAGATATTTCCGACTCGCTCGGGCGTATCGAACAACTCCAGCAACAACAACAGGCGCTGCTGGAATCGACCGAAAAGCTGTACGAACTCTACGGTCGCGATGAAAATAGCTGGCAACTGGCCGAAGTCGAATACCTGATGCGAGTCGCCCAGCAAAAGTTGATCCTGGAAAACGATTTCGAAGGTGCGGCGATTACGCTACAGGCTGCGAGCGACAGGATAGCCGCTACCGCCGACCCTGGCCTGTTACCGGTCAGGGTGCAAATCAGCGATGAAATAGCGATCCTGAAGACCCGCGTACGCCCCGATTTGGTGGGCATGACCCTGGTGCTGTCGCAATTGAGCCGACAGATTCGAGCGCTCAGGCCAGGCTACCTGCCCCGCACCGAATCCAGCCAGAGCAAAGTCGAAACGGAAGATACGGGCCAGGTGGATCAGTCTATAAATGAGCGTGTCATGTCTTTTCTTTCCTCGCTGGTCAGTGTCAACAAAGAAGAAACCCCGCCCACCCAGATCGAGGCGCTGGTGGTGGATATCGAACAAACCCTGGCGGATAATCTGAAACTGACCCGCTGGACCGTACTGGAACGTGACAATTTCCAGTTCGAGCGCCTAATGCAGGAGAATGTACGCCTGTTCAAACAGTATTACGACCTGGACAATGCGGCTAACTACGATTTTTATAGCCAGTTACTGAAGTTACAAAAGGCAACGGTCAGGCCTGAAAAACCAGATATTAGTGGGTCGCTCGAATTGTTGAAACGTATTATGAGTAAACGCGAAAATGCACCGCAGCAAATCGAAAGCGAGGCTGGCAACAATGGTTAAGTGGCTGGTACGCATCCTGTTTTTGGTTATCCTTGTACTCGGCGCAGTGCTGTTGGTGAAGGATGACCCCGGCTTTGTTTTAATCAAATACCGGGATTACTCGCTCGAAACCAGCCTTGCTTTTGGAATCGTGGTATTGATTTTGGCCATGCTGGCGATTTATTTCGCGCTCAGGATTTTCCGTGGGGTCTGGCGTTTGCCGAACTCGATGAAACAGCAGTCGCAGAATCGGCGGTTTGGGAGGAGCCGTAAGTTGTTGAACCAGGGCCTGATCGACCTGGCCGAAGGGCGATTCGACCAGGCCGAAACCAACCTGATAAAAATGGTTGAATACAGTGAAAGCCCGTTATTGCATTACCTCGCTGCTGCGCGCGCCGCACAACTGCAGGGTAAACACGACGCGCGCGATAGTTATCTCAAAGCCGCGCACGAAGCCAGGCCCGAGGCGGAAATCGCGATCGGCGTAACCCAGGCCGAGTTGCAACTGGCGCACCAGCAAAACGAACAGTCGCTAGCCACACTGAACCACTTGCGTGGAATCGCGCCAAAGCACGATTATATATTGATGCTACTGGCGAGGGTTTACACCGAACTCGAAGACTGGTCGGCGCTGGTCGAATTGTTGCCTGAAATTCGCAAAAAGAAACTGTTCGAGGAATCGAAACTCAGGAAGATGGAGTACAAAGGCTATCGGGGTTATCTGAAAGAGTCCGCGGCAAAGAGCGACGGGCCTGCGCTGGAAAATGCATGGAATAATATCCCGGCTTCGCTGCAATCCGACCCCGAATTGATCATCAGTTATGTTGGGCTACTGAATCAGCAGGAATTCAGTACGCATCACGCAGAGCAACAGGTTGTCAAGGCCCTGGACCGGCAATGGGACGACCGTCTGGTTGAAATTTATGGTCAGTACCGCGCCAGCAATGCTGACGATCAATTAAAGCAGGCAGAAAAATGGCTGGCCGATTATGACCAGAATGAGCATTTACTGCTCGCGCTGGGCAGAATCTGTATACGCGCCAAACTGTGGGGAAAAGCTCAGGGGTATCTGGAAGCGAGTATCGGCGCCAATCCGATGTCAACCACCTGCCTGGCGCTTGCCGAGCTGTTTAACGATCATCTGCAACAGCCGGATAAGGCTGCAAAATGCTATCGACAGGGGCTTGAACATTGTGTTGCCGATAAGCGCTGAGTCCGGTTACATCCAGACTGCGGTTAATTAACGCATGGCCACTAATGACAACACTTTTGACAGCGAGGCTACGCAGCAGGTAGAGCGCAGTTATCTGACGCCTGAAATTATCAAGCAACGCATGCAGACACTGGATGCGCTGGCGCTAAAAGCCGGCGAACAGGTGCTGGACGCTGGTTGTGGTACCGGATTGCTGGTAGAACAAATTGCGGGCCTGGTAGGAGACGACGGACGAGTAGTGGGCGTCGACACCAGCCCGGACATGCTCAAAGTGGCTCGTCAACGCTGCGAGGGTCTGGCCAATGTGCAATTACAACAGGGAAGCGTGGAAAAGCTGGATTTTGAGCCAGAGGGATTCGATGCCGTGAGCTGTACGCAGACCCTGCTCTATGTTAAAAGCGTAGAAACTGCGTTAAAGGAAATGTATCGCGTACTGAAACCGCGTGGACGTATAGCCGTTTTAGAGACTGACTGGCGCGGTGTCGTGCTCAATAATCAGGACGAAGAGTTGACGCGACGAATTATCACAGCCTGGGATAGTACCGTGGAAAGTCCCAATCTGCCGGTTAAACTGGGCGCGCTGTTACGCGAGGCGAATTTTAGTGCGGTAAAAACAGAAGCTATCCCAATTCTGAATACCAGTAATACGGGGAATAATTTTTCATCCGGAATGCTGAAATGGTTAGTCAAAAATGCGATTAAATGTGGGGTCATGTCGCAGGAAACATCAGACCGATGGCAACAGCAGATGCAGGAACTGGCGCAGCAGGAGGCCTACTTTTTTTGTGTCAACCGGTTTCTATTTACCGCGATCAAATAATCGACAAATGATAAGGAGAGGAAATATGAGTAACGATTCAGCGACTATCAAATCGGCCGAGGATGGCCCCTATATTGTCCAGG
>JBGMRM010000057.1:0-8283 GCA_048061415.1 Gammaproteobacteria bacterium
AGCGTCCGAAAACTCAAGCACGGTATTAACTACCGGGTTGAGCTTGACTCCAAAATTTGCGTCGATCGTTACGTTCACTACTTTCCTCGTGCCTCTTCAATTACCCTAGCTTTCCGATACCCGATAGTCAACTATTCCCGCGGCTATCGTCCGTATATGTTATCACTTTTCAGCCACCGCTGAGGCGTTTTCTTTCCATTTAAGCGACTGGTCTTCCAGTACTTTTTGCGGTTGTGTTTCAGGGGGCTGGTGCACAAGACCGCCATTCACCTCAGCGCCAATTGCCATTTCGAGCAAATTGTAATAGACACTGCCTTTTATCCTGGACTTCGGCGCCAGTTCCACCCGGGTCGCACCGTAGACGTCGCCCACAATTTCACCGTTGAGCACCATATTGGGTACTTTTACATCGCCCTCAATTCGACCATATTCACTCAGAATCAAGATCGCGGAACTACCTTCCTCGACTAACACATTGCCATTAATTTTACCATCAACATGCAAACCTCCAGCAAAAATCAGGTCACCGTTGATTACCGTGCCCTGACCGACCAGTGTATCGATACGCGCTGAACTGAATGCCTTCTTTTTTCCAAACATGTTATAGATCCTCGGGCGCTAATCGCGTCCATGAAATTGTTTCATTGATAGATTTTACCTTTTTTGTCGTGGAAATGATGCTGATTTCCACTTCATAGGGAGTAAATTTTTCTGGAAACTGGATATCACCCTGCAGTACCTGAAAGTATTTAAAATCAAATTTGATGGCTTTTCCCGGATTATCAAGTTTAATGTCCGTTAATTTGATTTCACGCATCTTGCCGTCATCTTCTCCACGGATGATTACCTTGACACTACCGCGCAGCTTCTGGTTACTTTCTCCGCGTTTGGTTAATACCATCTTGTAATTGTGCTGGTTCTGGTTGATCTTCTCCTTTACCTCGAATGATTGCAAATTGATGCCAAAGGCTGCATTCCTGGGGGAAACGATGCCCTGGTAAAACACGAGTTCTTCCTTTTGCGCTAAAAGCTCCTGTTGCAGTTCCACCAGGTTCTGGTTTGCCTCCAGGTTGGCATCGCGTTCGATTCGGCTGCTGCCAGCGAGTTGGGCATTTTTTTGCACCAAATTGTAATTACGTGCTTCGATTTCACTGATCTTGCTCAGCAGGGTTTCACGTTCGAGTAGCACACGCTTTAGCTCATAAGACTGGTAAGCTCTACCCAGGCCGAAAAACACTGCCAGCAATCCCACGATGAAAAATAATCCCAGCCACATCTTCCACGGTTTGTAGTGCCGAACCTGAAATCCGCCATGCAACCGGCTCACGGCATTATCCCCAGGGCTTCGAGCCCCATCGTTTCATCGAGACCCGACATCAAATTCATATTTTGAATCGCCTGCCCTGCCGCTCCCTTGACCAGGTTATCGATGACTGACAGGATCACGTATTTATTCGCCTCCGGCAGGAAATGTAACGCGATACGACAGTGGTTGGCGCCTTTCACACTACGCGTTTCCGGGTGCGACCCAGGGGGCATCACATCGACAAAGGGCTCGTCGGCATAAAAGTCTTCGAATATCTGTTGCACGGTATCACCTGGACCCCTGGCATCGGCGTATACCGTAGCATGGATCCCCCGAACCATAGGCATCAGGTGCGGAATAAATACCAGCTGGGCATCATAATTCACAGTCTGCAATATCTGCCGGATTTCGGGCAGGTGCCGATGGCCATCCACCGCGTAGGCTTTTACCGACTCGCTTACTTCACAGAATGCGGCAGCACCATTGGCGCTTCTTCCCGCTCCACTGAGCCCCGATTTACAGTCAGCAATAATACTGGCCGGGTCGATCAGGTTCTGTTCCAGCAATGGAAGTAATGCCAGGATAACCGCGACAGGATAACAACCGGGATTGGCAACCAGGCTGGCGCTCCTGATAGCTTCGCGATTGAGTTCGGGTAATCCATAGACAGCCTGATCCACTAGCCCGGGGCAAGCGTGTTTAGCGCCATACCATTTTTCCCAGAGTCCGATATCCTTAATGCGAAAATCCGCCGCGAGATCGATTAACTTGATATCCGCCGAGAGCAGGGCTTCGGCCTGTTCCATCGCGGTGGTATTGGGCGTCGCAAAAAATACCAGGTCGCAGTCCTGGTAGTTATCGACACCGGGTTCGCTGAAGCGCAACTCAGGCATGTTGCGTAGATTATGAAACACTTCTGCAACAGGCTTGCCGGCGTTAGAGCGAGAAGTAATTACTTCGACATTGGCCTGTGGGTGCGAGGACAGGAGCCGCAGAAGCTCAACCCCAGAATAACCCGTGCCGCCGACGATACCGACATTTACCATTTTAAAGCGTAACCTTTGTGGTTAAAATGAACGCCGCATTATACATAGTTCGATAGCCCAAACCATCGCTAAAGATCAAATATGAGGCCTATCTCTTGCCACAAGCATTAATAACCATCCCGCCTGCCCGAAAGAGCCCTGGTAGAACCCGATGATCTGGGTCAAGGCGCTACATTTAATATTCGTGATCGCGTGGTTTGCCGGCCTGTTTTACCTCCCCCGATTATTCGTCAACCATGCCATGGCCGAGGAAGAGTCAGTAAAAAACAGGCTGGCAATCATGGAACAGAAATTATATCGATTTATCACGCCATGGATGGTGTTAACACTAATTTTTGGCGCCTGGTTGCTGATCGATTACGCCTGGGCAGCCTATGCTCAAACGCTATGGCTCAATATCAAATTGCTCCTGGTCGCGTTGCTGGTCGCTTATCACTTATACTGTGGAAAAATTATGCGCCAACTGGCCAGTAATACTAACCAGCGCAGCCATATCTGGTTCAGGTGGTTTAATGAATTTCCGGTATTGATTCTGTTTGCAGTGGTAATACTCGCGGTGGTAAAACCCTTTTAGCCGGTAATTACGCATGTTTTCCTCGAATCGGGGAGGTCTATAAGACACCGACTACTTACCGGCCCGAATCAACCCGCCTAAACCCCTGGCATCGAGCTTACCGATATACAGTTCGCGCACCTCGCTCGGATCGGTCATTACGATCGCCTCGCTGAACATCGCTTCCATTTCTGACAGGCTAAAGGATTTGATCACTTTCTTGGCGCGTAGCAAGCTGCCGACACTCATCGACAGGCTATAGATACCCATGCCCAGTATCGCCATTACGCCCATCGGATCGCCGGCCAATTCGCCACAAACGCTCACCGGTGTATCGGTGAGCTTTGCACCTTCGACTATCTGGCGCATAGCTTTTAATACTGCAGGATGTAGCGAGGAATATAATTCAGCCACATTTTCATTGTTGCGATCAACGGCGAGCAAATACTGGGTCAGATCGTTGGTGCCAATCGAGACAAAATCGACCAGACGACAAATATCCTCGATTTGATAGACCGCAGAAGGCACCTCGATCATCGCTCCAATTTGAGGCATCTCAATGTCACGCTCCAGTTCTTCTTCGATTTCATCTTTTACACGATGGATTAAAAACAGGGAATCGCGTAACTCGGCCTGACCACTGATCATGGGTAACAGTATTTGCAGATTATCGATTTCGATATTGGCACGCATCATCGCGCGCACCTGGGTAATGAAAATTTCGGGATGATCGAGCGTGATACGCACGCCGCGCCAGCCGAGAAAGGGATTCGCCTCCTTGATGGGGAAATAACTCAGCGGTTTATCTCCACCGACATCGAGCGTTCTTAACACCACGGGCATGCCGTTAAAGGTGTTTAACACATTCCTGTATATATGGAATTGCTCTTCCTCGGTTGGAAACCGGTCACGAACCTGAAATGGAATTTCAGTGCGATACAGGCCGACGCCCTCGGCGCCACTTCGTAAAGAAGGTGTATGATCGGCCATCAATCCTGAATTCACATAGAGCGCTATGCGATGGTGGTCGAGCGTAAACGCAGGTTCATTCTTGAGGCTGAGTAAATCTTGCTCTATCGCCTCCTCTTCTTCAAGATAGGTGCGGTATTCGGCCAGCACATTTTCGTTTGGGTCGATATAGACGCAACCCCCATAGCCATCAACCACTATTTTCAAACCATCCATCTGTTTGACGGGTAGATTAGGTACGCCCATGACAGCGGGTATTCCAAGCGCATGCGCAAGGATTGCGACGTGGGAAGATCCACTACCGTGCGCCGAGACAATCGCGCATAAACAGTCCGGCGGCACGTCGGCCAGATCGGTCGCAGATATCTCGTCGCCAACCAGTACGGTTCGGTCCGGGAAGTTTATGTAGGGACTCTGTTCGAGCATAAGCTTGCGCAATACGCGACGACCCAGGTCACGGATATCGTTTGCTCGCTCGGCCAGATACTCGTCTTCCATTTGCTCGAATACATGCGCGTGTTCTTCGACAGTGTCGCGCCAGCTCGCAGGTGACCAGTTACCCTGCTCGATACGTCTGTAGGTATCGTCGATCAATGAACCGCCGCTCAGCATTTGCGCGTAGGCGATAAACAATGCGCATTCCTCTTCCGACAGGGAGGCCCGCATGCGTTCGGCCTGTTCTGTCAATTCCTCCCGTACCTTGCGAATCGCATCATCGAAACTCCTGATTTCGGGGCGCCTGTCTAAAATTCTTTTATCCGGTACCGATTCCAGGTTGACACCGCGGTTGAGCACGATCGCTTCACCGATCGCCGTGCCTGGAGACCCGGCCACACCCTTTACCATATGCGTCGTGGTTTCTGGTTTTTCGCCATCAATCAGCTTAAAACGGCCCTGGCTTTCGGCATGCTCGATCGAATTCGCAAGTTGTGCCGCCAGCGTGGTTAAAAATGCCTCATCGTCCTCGTTAAACGCCCGCTGCGCTCTTTGTATGGCAATCACGCCGAGCACCTTGCGGTGTGAAATGATCGGCACGCCAAGATAAATCGGGAACTCGGCTTCACCCGAATCAGGCACCAGGATGAAATCCTTATGATCCGGGGCATTTATCAGGTTGATTGACTCCGCTTTAGCGGCGACCAGACCAATCAAACCCTGGCCAAAACGGCGGGTGACTTTGCCAACGATGTCTGGATTCAGGCCATAACTGGATTTTAGTATCAGTACGGGTGGCTCGTCGTCCGTGCTCAGAAATATAGTGCAGGCATCGGCGACCAGGTCTGCGATCAGGCTTTGTGCTATCAAATCGAGCGCATGCTGGATGTCAGGCGAGCGACTGACCTCCTGAACGATACGCTGTAGCCTGTATATCATCGATGGCACCGTTGTTTCCCTCCTTCAGCTGGATAACGTCCCAGTGTTGATTAAATCAAGATGCCCGAAAGCCAGTCAATTTTTCGTGTCTAAAGAATCCATTTTACCATTCGATAATGGCAGGCAGGATTCTAGTTGTAGCAGTGCGCACTGGTATACTCTTCGTTTAAAAAACACAACATTTTCAACGGGATACCAGTAATCCACCCATTTCCACTGGTCAAATTCGGGCTTGCGCGACGCCGAGAGGTCAAATTCCCGGTCGTTGGCCAAAAGCTGCAGCAAATACCAGATTTGTTTTTGCCCGATGCAGCGTGGTTCGGAATTTTTACGCACATAGCGCTGGGGCAGCTTGTAGCGCAACCAGCTATTGGTCGAAGTTAAAATATTGACATCCTTTTTTCTGAGCCCGGTTTCCTCCCACAACTCCCGATACATGGCATCGGCAGGTATTTCGCGGGCGCCGATGCCCCCCTGTGGAAACTGCCAGGCATCCTGACCGACTCGCCGTGCCCACATCACCTGACTGCGTCGATTGCACAGGATGATACCTACATTTGCTCTGTATCCATCTGCATCAATCACTACACATCATCTCTTCAAATCATTTACCATTCGATCTTACATTTTTACATACTAGCCCGCATATTGCATGAAAGCGGTAGTGAATTCTGGGTTTATACAATAGAATCGAAGGATTAAGTATTAAAAATTAATATTCCACCTGGTACAACCTGTAGCTGAACAAAGTCGGGGAAACATGGCCCTTGCGATTTTTGACCTCGACAACACGCTGCTTGCTGGGGATAGCGATTATCTTTGGGGGGAATACCTGGTCGCCAACCAAATTGTCGACAGAGTCGAGTATCAACAGGCAAATGCGGCGTTTTTACAGGACTACCAACGCGGGCAGCACGATAACGACCAGTATTTGCGCTTTGCGCTAAAACCGCTGACCCAGCATCCCATCGAACGCCTGCACGCGTGGCGCACCGACTACGTGGACAACTGGATTAAACCGATCATAGCGACCGGAACATTCGATTTGTTAAACCGGCACCGCGAACAGGGTGACACCCTGATCATTATCAGCGCGACGAACCTGTTCATCACCGAACCTATCGCCCAGTTGCTCGATATTCATCATATCCTGTCGACCGAACCGGAAATCGTCGATAGCCGATATACCGGTCGCTACCTTGGAGTCCCGACCTACAGGGAGGGTAAGGTCGTCGCGCTCAACGCATGGCTAGAAAAGTGTGGGCAGGATCTTCAGAACAGCTATTTTTATAGCGACTCGATCAACGATTTACCGTTACTTGAACTGGTGAGTATCCCGGTAGCAGTCAACCCGGACGACGAACTTCGGGATATAGCTGTAAACCGGAGCTGGACGATTCTCGATCTTCGCAGATGAGGTAATTTCTGCGAATCATTCCTCAAAATTATAATGTTTGAGACCTGAATACCCAAACCCTGGCTAGCCGGTAATTGCTGTAATAGCCTGCCAGTATCCCACAGCACATAGCGAAGATTACAAATACCAGAGATTCGGGTAATATCAGCATCAACAGAAAAAATATGCCCAGGTTAGGTATTGCCGATACAATCGCACTGATGAAAAATCTGATCCACTCTGCGGATTTTTTACCCACCAAATTTATATCTGAAAATGTGAATGCCCGATTTAAAATCCAGTTTGAGCTAGCTGCAAAACTGAATGCAATAACCCTGGCGTAAATGAGATCAAGCTGCATGAATTCAAATATAATAATGAGGACGGTGGCATCGACCAGGAATCCAATACCACCCACGATCGCGAATTTGAAGGAGCGATGACTTTTTTTAATTAAAGCCCTCAAATTCGTCATGTGGGATCGTCACGCTGACAGAAAAACAAACCCCTACGTTCATTTTTGGACCGTAGCTGACAATAATCTTCAATTTGACCTGACTCGCTACCCTTATTAATTGCCAGATAAAAACGCTTCTCGTCAGGGAACGCGGTGGATAATTTTGCCTTCCCATCAGAATAGTATTGCGCGGAATACGGTCGACTATCGAGATAGTAGAGCGCCTGAGTCGAATCGAATCCATTTTCCAGCAAACTTTTATCACTGTATTTATCTGCGCCAACCAAAATGATATACAGGTTCAAAATCAATAATACCGCCGGGCCAACGAGCAGCAGGAACTTGCCACTATTAATCCGTTTTACATCGTATATTTTTATCATCAGAAGCCCAACTGCAGGCAACCCTGGAACGATATAGGCTGGAAGGATGTTTCCTGCAAAAGTAAATAAAACCATCGGGCTGCTCATCCATAAAACCAGAAACAGGACCAGACGGTCCTCTGGCAATCCTGTTTTCCTCCGGTATATTGACTTAATTCCCGACAGTAACAGGAACGGCGACCAGGGCAAGGCAAACAAAAACCAGTATATCCAGATGGTGCCTCGTGTTCTGGCATGCCCTGAACCATAGAGGTCACCTTCCCAGCCACTGACAAAAAAACGCTGGTAGTACTCGCCAACAAAGAAATACTCGAGAAACCCCGGGGTTGCCTGTTCTGCCAAAAAATACCAGGGTGTCGCTATCAGCAACATTAAAGGAATTCCAGTAAAAATATTTAGCCTTTGAAAAATCTGGCCCCACATTTGCCTGACACCACTGGATATCACTATCCAGGGTAAAATAACCAGCCCGGCAAGAACAAGGATTAAGGGGCCCTTAATGAGTAATCCGAAGCCCAGGCCGGCGTACATGAGATATACATACCGTTTTTCGCCATGCCAGCCGCGCCAGAATCCAACCATAGCCATGACCATAGACAGAGACAGGAACATGTCCGTCATAATGACGCCCGCGGTAATGAGAAATCCCGTCGTAGTCGCGACTACCGCAACAGCACTCAGTGCCTCAAAACGGGTAAAATTCAAACGCATAACGAACTGCCAGATCAGTAGCAGTATTAACACAGCAGCCAGGAAGTGAGGTAAGCGCATAAAGAATTCGGAGTTTCCAAATTCGCTG
>JBGMRM010000058.1:0-8246 GCA_048061415.1 Gammaproteobacteria bacterium
GCTTCGAATTGGTACGAACTGGTGCCCGTCATCACTGCGGATTAATAGTGAGCGGTAAAGATTGTAAATGCCGGCAGATAGCAGCCAGCCGCTGCGGTCTACTTCTTGCGGCAGGAAAAAGGTTTCAGTGACCTGGGTTGTCATGACGGGTCGATCCTGGCGCCCGGAGCGTGTCCCCGGGATATCTACGGGGACTAATGGTAACCATTTCAAGCCTCGCCGTGGTTAAAATTTCCCTGTTGCAGGAAATGAAGTGTTTGCTCGATCACCTGGGGACGGTACATCATAAAGGTATGGTTGTAAGGCAGCACGATAAAATCGGTCATACCTTCCAGCCTGGCGCGCCGGGTCGAAACCCTGCCGTCATGTTCGCCTGGAATCATTGAAGAAGTTAACGGGTTGATACTTTTGTTACCCGCGATGATGCCTACCTCGTAGTCGACCGGCCCGAGCGAATTGGGCAGGCTCGATGGGGCAGTGCCTAGCTGGGAACCCGCAGGACCGTGGATTAGGTGGAATAACTGAAACCTGGATAAGTGATCCACCAGTTCACTGCCCGCATTGGGCGGTGCGAGCATCACCACGCGGCCCAGATTCGAAAGCCTGTTCTGGGCCAGATAGCAACGGATCAGGATGCCACCCATCGAGTGGGCCACAAAGTGAATGCGCTCGGAGTGAAAGCTCGACTTGCAGTGTTCTATCGCCTGCGCGATAAATGTTTCTGATAGTAATTCTATCGGCTGCTTACGCGATGGATAATTGCAATTGAAAGTCTGGTAGCCTGCTTTTTGCAGGGCCTTCGCTATTCTGGTCATCGAGAGATTGGTACGCGCGAGCCCGTGCAGCAGGATTACGCTTTCGTTTTTGGAGTGTTTAGCAGGGGATTTCAATGCTCGATTTCCAGGTACGGGGTAATAGTCGCTACGGCTTATTATAGTTCCGGGTACGATGCCTGCACAGGCGGCGAAAGCATGACTCGCAATTTAAGCCGCTCTGGGGATAAAATTGCTCTCATGTCGGATTCACACACGCATTTAGTCGAATATTTTGAGGCGCTGCAGCAGTCAGGCTTCGAAGGCGACTGCGAAACCAGCTACGGTGCGCGTATTGTCGCCGCTACGGATAACAGTGTCTACCAGGTTGTGCCGGAAGCGATACTCTATCCGGCAACGGGCGAAGATATCAGGCGGATCGTCGCGGTACTAGCGCAGCAGCCGGGCAATGGTATTTCGATTACGCCCCGGGGTGGCGGGACTGGCACCAACGGTCAGTCACTGAACCGCAACGTGATCGTCGACACTTCGCGCCACCTGCGCAATATTATCCATTTCGACGAGGCCAGCCGGGAGGTTTGTGTCGAGCCCGGCGTAGTGCTCGACCAGCTCAATGCCTACCTGAAACCCTATGGGCTCTTTTTCCCGGCGAATGTTTCAACTGCCTCGCGCGCCACCATCGGTGGCATGGTCGCAACCGATGCGTCCGGGAAGGGCTCCCGCATCTATGGCAAAACTTCCGACTATATTGAACAGCTCGATGTGGTACTGGCCGACGGTTCGGAATATCAGGTGCGGGCAACACCCGTTAACAAGCTGGGTCTGGCAAGCGAACAATCGCCAGGTGACCGGCTGCAATACGAAGTTTACTGGGCGGTAACCCAGCACCGTGAAGAAATCGACCGGGTGTTTCCCGACCTGAACCGGGGCCTAACCGGATATAATTTGAAGCAGGTACTGGGCGAAGACGAGCAGTTCCGTATGAGTTACCTGCTCGCCGGTTCCGAAGGGACCCTGGCCTTCACCCGATCGATCACGCTGCGGTTGCTACCCATAGTAAAATTTAAGGCGCTGCTCGTAGTGCTCTACGACGACTACCTGAAGGCGTTGCGGCATGTTGCTGAGTTGTGCGAGTCCGAACCGGCTGCGATTGAAATTATCGATGACAAGATCATCCGGCAGGCGCAACGGGACGTGATCTGGCAGGAGATAGAGGCGGTGTTCAAGGACCAGCCGTTGATGCAGTCGATCAGGGCGATAAACTTTGTCGAAGTTGTGGCCGATGACGAGGTATCGTTACAGCAACAGTGCGATAAGTTCAGTGCCCACATCGAACGAAGTGCCGAAGCCTTTGGGGTGGTGTCGACTTTGGTAGAAACCAGTAGGACAGCAATCAATTCGCTGTGGGACCTACGCAGTCGAGCAGTGGGGTTGCTCGCCGCGCTGGATGGAAAGGCTCAGGGCCTGGCTTTTGTCGAGGATTCGACCGTGCCGCAGCAATTTCTGGCTGACTATATTGAGGAATTTCGGGCAATCCTGGATGAACACCGGGTCGACTACGCGATGTACGGCCACGCGGATGTCGGATGCCTGCATGTACGCCCGATGCTCGATATGACCCAGCAGTCCGACCGAGACATGATCCGAAGCATTAGTGACCGTGTGGCGGCACTGGTTAAACGTTACGGTGGATTACTGTGGGGCGAACATGGGCGTGGGTTTCGCGGCGAGTATTTGCCCCTGTTCTTCGGTGAACATTTAATGCCGGTACTGCAACAGATCAAAACCGCATTCGACCCCCACAACAGGTTTAACCCCGGTAAGCTGACGGTGCCGCAGGGTAGTCCGATGGCGGTAGAAAAAATAGACGAGGTGCCGTTTCGCGGTAGCTTTGACGAGCAGATCGAGGCTGACTGGAGCGACCGCTACCAGTCGGCGATTGTGTGTAATGGTAATGCGACCTGTTTTAGCTGGAACCTCGACGACGCGATGTGTCCATCCTACAAGGTGAGCAGGGATAAAATCCTGTCGCCCAAGGGCAGGGCCGCGATGTTGCGTGAGTGGACCCGGCTGGTATCATCCGAACCCGGTTCTGCGGCGATAACATCGCTCGAAACTGAAATTTTCAACTCGCTCAACGCCTGCCTGTCGTGCAAGTCCTGCGCCTATAGCTGCCCATTGAAAGTCGATATTCCCGAACTGAAATCTTCGTTCCTCGAACATTATTATCAGTATCGGGGTCGCAAACCCAGGGACTGGCTAATTGCTAACCTGGAGAGCCTGGCCGGTGTATCGAGTATGGCGCCAGGTATCGCGAATTTGCTATTGCATAATCGTTTGAGTTTAGCGGTGCTGAAATTGCTGTTCCAGTTTGTCTCGCCGCCGCGCTTTTCGGCTTCGCTGGGGACCGGTCTCTGGCGCCGCAAAGCGGTACGCCTCAAGCTGAAGCAATTGCCAGTCGAACATTCTTTTGGCGATAAAACGCTGATTCTGCTCCCAGACAGCTTTAATGCGAGTTTTAGCGCCGAGGTGTTGCTCGCAGGCTACGACCTGCTGGAACGTCTGGGATACAAAGTCCTGCTCGCACCCGTCCTGGACAATGGTAAAGCCCTGCATGTCAGGGGTTTTCGAAACGAGTTTAAGCGACTGGCTAATCGGCAGGTGGAACATATGCGACAACTCGCTGCTACGGGATTGCCGCTCATCAGTGTCGAGGTGGTCACGCGTTTAATGCACGAAAAGGAATACGCCGAGATATTGCAGCAGCCAGTAGGCTACCAGGTCTGGTCGATAGAAAGCTGGCTCGCGCAGCAAATAAAAGCAGGTCAGCTCGACGCGGTATCCGCGGGCAAGTTACCCAGGTCCGACAGTGAAGACTACTTGTTGCTGCCGCATTGCATGGAGCAAAGCGCAGATCGAAGCTCGGCAAAGGACTGGCAAACCCTGTTCGAATTTATGGGCTTATCTCTGGTCACGCGCGCCGCCGGTTGCTGTGGCATGGCGGGCCTGTTCGGTCACGAACGCGAGAATCAGCAAATGTCTGAGGAAATATTTAATCTCAACTGGCGGGTTATCGCGGACAAACACCCTGGCAGGCTACTGGCGAGTGGATTCTCCTGTCGCTGCCAGTTGCAAAAGCATGGAATCGAGGTTCGGCATCCCCTGAGCTTATTGAGCGAACATTGGGGGGATAATACTGGATAATTCTATGGTTGGCAGAGCCATTGAAAATAATGGGTGACCCCATAAACATGAATGCTTGACCGAAGTTAGAGTTGTTCGAGGAACCTCTGTATCGCGGTTTCAAATTTCCCACCGCTCTGGTAACGCTTGTCAGCCTCTTTTTGCAGGGCCCTATTGATCAGTTTGCTCACGCTGGGAGGCAGGTTCTTTTTGAGCACGCGCACATCGGTGTGCTTTTCGTTAGCTATTTTATACATCAGGCTGGCCAGTGATTCGCCGATGAAAGGTAATTCTCCGCATAATAATTGATACAGGGTAACCCCGAGCGAAAATATATCGGAACGCCCGTCAACCAGATCCCCTGCCAGCTGTTCGGGGGACATATAGGATGGGCTGCCGAGAATGGTGCCGGTTTTGGTCAAACCCGCGCCGGCTAGATAGGCGATGCCAAAGTCGGTTACTTTCAGTGTTCCATCTTCGGGGTCGTAGATTATATTGGCGGGTTTGATATCCCGGTGCACAACGTTTTGCTGGTGTGCATAATCCAGTGCGTTGGCTACCTTCATGGTGAGTGCGCAAGCTGTTTTAAACGGCAGCAGTTTGCCGCTATTGCAATAGCTAAGCAAGTTGCCACCTTTCAGGTAGCTCATCGCTATGTAGCATAAATCCTGGTCTTCGCCCACATCGTAAATGGTCACGATGTTCGGGTGGTTTAGGCGTCCGGCAGTTTCGGCTTCACGGAAAAACCGCTTCTTTGCTTCTTCCAGTTGCTGTCCTTCGAACTCCTGCGACAAAATCATCGTTTTGATCGCCACGGTGCGGTCTATCTTCGGGTCGTGTCCCAGGTAAACCATACCCATCGCACCCTTGCCAAGCTCACTATCGATCTGATAACGGCCCAGCATGGGCTTTTGTATGCCGGATTTATTGACGATTATTGTGCCACCCGTTGAACCGGAACTGCCGTTACCAAGTACCATGACATCCGCCATTTCCTGGTTACGATCGATGCGCTCATCGACATCCTGGTAGCGCCGGTTGTAGGTCCGGATATACTTGAATACCGTGACCGCCTTGTTAAACTGCCGTTTACGCTCGTAATCAAGCCCGAGGCCGTGCAACGTGTCGAGTAAGGAAGCATTAAGGGTGCAGCGGCGGTATTGCGCAAAGGCCTGGTCCAGCAGACCCTGAGACTGCAACGACTGGCCAATGGTGCGGCTCGCATCGGACAGTTCAGCCCTGACACCGCTCATCCTGGCCTCGAACAAATGCTTTATCCCAAGAACCAGATGCCCCACCACTAAGGTCAACATGGGTAAAGCCAGGGGTATCCAGGTAGATTTAGACACCATCGAGACAAAATGAATATTAATCAGGATAATCAGTAGTAGGGTGCTCAGGGCTAATCCCGTGCCTATCCCGAAACGCGGCAGGATAAGCACCAGGTAAAGCCCGATAGCCACAATGAGCAGAATTTTTATATTGTCGATCCAGTCGGGAATAATATAGAGGTCGCCATTTAAAATCGCGGAAGTCTGGTGTGCAGCCGCCACCACGGGCGCCATCGATATGCCCAGTGGCGTTTCAAATAAATTGACCTGCTGGCGTGCGGTAAGACCGATCAGTACGGTCTTGTTTCGAAATGCCGAAGATTTTACCTGGTTATTCAGCACATCCAGGATCGAATAAACCGCGAAAGGGGGTTGGCCGTCTTTTTCCGGATAGAAACTCGGATAGATGTAAAATCTTTTATCAGTTTCGAGTTGGAAACCCGGCAAAGTAATGCTTTTTGTCAAATCGAGCCGAATATCCGGTGTACCGAGTCCCTTGCTTCGGGCTGCCATGACCAGTGGGAAAGAAGGTAAATAGGTGTCCCCGCTGCGAATAACGAGCGGATTACTACGCGCACTTTCGCCTTTGGGGACGTCCAGCCGAATATGGCCAAGCGCACCGACGTATTTATGAAATTCTTCAATCGGTGGAAAAATTAGCCCGGCGACGGGAACGGGTTCCTGGGCGAACCAGCCCACCGGAGGTTGATTCATACCCTGAACTTTCCTGAGGCCATAACGCCGCAGATCTTCGGTTGACGAAGTTTTGCCCTGCTGGGTGACGCTCCCGGCTTGGTGGTAGGGTGCAGCCATCACTACCCGGCCCGAGCGTTGCAGGCTGCTCGCGAAAGCCCGGTCGGTATCGAGGTCGGCCTCAAGCTTTTTAATCAATTTTCGGGTAGTTTTGCTACTACTCCTCAATCTCTTTTTGAGCTGCTTAAATGACGCCAGGTCTCTGCCTCCCTGCCTGGAATCAAACGGCAGAGCATAACCAATCACTTTAGGGCGCGCTGCAACAATTTTTCGGGTCAGGTTGGCCATGATGTCACGCGACCAGGGCCAACTCCCCATTTCCTGTAGCGCTGCATCATCGATAGCAACCACCACGATATTTTTATTGGGAGTACGCGCGGGCGACAGGCGAACCCCATAGTCGTAGGCAATATCGTCGAATTCAGTGAGCTTGCCGGTAACAGCCATGCCCACAAAAAACAGCACTAATAGCAATCCGATAAACCAGTCTTTTTTAAAATATGAAAATCGCACGCTTTGTTTCTATAGTATAGTGATTCCGAATCGTAAAAAGTCAGCACTATCCCCGGTCGGTTTGTGTGTCCGACATTCAAACTGTCCATTTAAATCAAACTATTGGCAGGGATATAATAAATTTAGCACATCCAGCGCAAGTTATAGAAGATAATGAAAAATATTATTGGCCTAATGCGGTGTACTGCCCCCGGCATTAAACATCGCCCCGCCGATATGATTTAAAGTGCACTGCTTTGTGGAATATTTTCGATCTTGATTAGCCTAAGCGGATAGAAATTTCGTCGTCGCGCGGGGCGACCGCGGGGAGACCACTATGGTTTACTAACCGTTGACGAAATTAAGTCCCAATACCCACATTACTAGCTAATGTTATTATTATCGAATTAATACCTGTCAGGAACCGATTATGGGATGCCAGTATTTCTCACCGTGTGAGCATGGGTCAGATAGTTTTACCATTGGTTTACCCAGGCTAACTTTTGGCCGTGGATGCCTGCATGAAGTGGGCGTGCGTGCGGCAGCCCGCGGGATGTCACGAATCGCCCTGTTTACCGATCCATTTTTGAAGGACGGTACTTACGTGGCGACTGTGCAAAAATCGCTTCGAGAGGCCAGGCTCGATTCGGCTGTGTTTTCGGAAATCCGTATCGAACCGGACGATGCCAGTGTAAAGATCGCTGCCAAATTTATTTCGCAGGGTAGTTTCGACGGCGTGGTTTCGGTCGGCGGTGGCTCGGTCATGGACACTGCCAAAGCGGCCATGGCGTATGGTCTTCACCCAGCCGATTTTCTGGATTATTTCGGACCGCCAATAGGGCAGGGTAAACCGATTCCAAAGCCACTGCTGCCTCATCTGGCCTGTCCCACTACCTCGGGGACAGGTTCGGAGTGCACGTCGGTGTCGGTAATCCGAATCAATGATTTGAACACCAAGTTTGTGCTCGGCAGTCCCCTGTTATTGCCCGATGAAGCGCTGGTCGATCCGGCTTGCTGCGATAGCTTGCCACGAAATATCGTGGCATCAACCGGATTCGATCTGCTCAGTCATGCGATCGAGTGCTATACCGCTAAAGCCTATACGCGTTGGGCCAGGGTAGACGATCCACTCAAGCGGCCCTATCTTCAGGGTGCGAATCCGTGGAGTGATCTGGCGGCTACTCGTGCGCTGGAGATAGTCGGCGAATTTATAGAGCGCGGTGTCAATGACGCCAGCGATAGCGAAGCCCGGGATCAATTGATGTGGGGCGCGACGCTGGCTGGCATGGCATTTGGTAATTCGGGCACGCACCTGCCACACGCGCTTTCCTATGGCATTACGCATTTGATGCACGATATCACCACCGACGACTACCCGGTGGAAGCTCCGTTTATTCCCCATGGCATCAGTGTCATCACATCGGCCCCGGCGATTTTTCGCTACACCGCGGCCGGTGCGCCGCAAAGGCATCTCGAAGCTGCCAATAGCCTCGGTGCGAATGCCTGGGACGCCGGGCACGATGATGCCGGCGAGGTAGTGGCGGTGCGAATTATCGAGCTAATGAAAAAAACTGCGATGCCCAATGGCATAGGTGACCTGGGTTTTGGCGAAGCCGACGTCAAACCATTGGCAGCCTCTTCGGTACGTCAGTTGCGTGCGATCGCCAATGCACCACGCGAAACAAATTTACAAGATATCGAGAATATATATGCC
>JBGMRM010000059.1:0-8123 GCA_048061415.1 Gammaproteobacteria bacterium
CGCTTCCTTCCAGGCCCAGTGTTCCGAATACGCGAGTTTATCGCTCAGCTCGCAGGCCCGGCGCAGGAAGGAATAGCCGAGTTCATGATTGCCGCCATGATACTCGATTTCCCCGGCCAGCATCGCTGAGGCCACCGCCAGGATATCGGAAGTAGGGTTATTGGCAATTATGTGCCAGTCTGGAATCGCCGCGTACAAACCATCGAAGCTCGCCTGGCATTGCCGCGCGCGCTCGATATCGCCCAGCGCTGCGTGGGCAATGCCTTTGGCGTAATACAACAGTATCGTTGTGATCGGGTACAGGCTTTGATCCGCGGGCAGGGGCTCGTCGACGATATCCTGCCAACGGCCAAATCGCACCAATACGTGAACCTTGCTCGAATAGTAAGCCTCCAGTGTCGAGGCCAGATAGCGTTCGTCTATTTTCAACAGGTCGTCGCTGACGATCGAGCGCAAACCATCTGCCGCTTCCATCGCGGCGCTGAAGTGCCCCAGTAACATCGCCGCGTACATCTTGGAGTGAAAATTATGCAGGCAGGAAATCAGGTAGAATTCATGCCTGCCGCGCAGCGCCAGGTACCCCAGGTCTGCCTCGATCGCGTAATTATTCGCTTCGAGCGCTTCGAGGTAATGCCCGCAAAGCACGTCAATATGCGTGGCCATATGGAGCAGGTGGCCACATTGCGGGCAGAGCCGGCGTAACTGGTCTGCCGCCGCCAGTGCTTTGTCAGGGAAGGGTGACATTTCCAGCACGTGGATGTAGAGGTGCAGGATACCGGGGTGAGGCTCGAAACCGGCCTGTTCGGTCAGGGCCATCCCCTGTGTCAGAATTTCTATCGCCCTTTCAGTCAGGGCGCCGGGCAAAGGCACGCCACGTTGCAAGTCCCATAGTTTCCAGGGTGTCAGGTTCATCATCGCTTCGGCGCTGAGGCAGATGACTTCGAGATCCTGGGGAAAATGGGCCAGCACACCAGCCATGCTGTTGGCATAATTCTGTTCCCACTGTTTCATCGTGGTGAAGTCGGTAATTTCGGCGGACTGGAACTTTAATCGCAGCGCTTCGATCAATTTCTGTTCGAGCGCGGAAGAGACAGAACTCAGTTTGTGAGCCTTTTGCACATAGTCATAGCAGATTTTTAGCGCACGAATACGCTCTTCATCGCCATACCATTCCCATGGCTTGTTATAAAACGGACCCTGCGCGTAGGCGATACCCCAGTAACCCATAGCGCACTGCGGATCATGCGTTATCACCTGTTCGAAGCAGCGGATCGCCTCTTCATGATTAAAGCCATAACACCAGACTAACCCGCGATCGAACCAGATTTGGGCCTGTTCCGACTGGGTCGAAACAGGATGGCTATAACTGCCAAGGTTGAAGTAGTCTGACATTAAGCCTCGCTCTAGTGAGGCGTAATACCTCTCAGGCGCTCGCTGCGTCGACGCAGCATTTCAAGTGTGGTCAGCAGTACCACTGAGAACAGTACCAGGACAGTCGCGGCAGACAGTATCGTCGGGCTGATTTCCTGACGTATTCCAGCCCACATTTGCAGGGGTAGCGTATGCTGCTTGGGCCCGCCGATAAACAGGATTATAACGATTTCATCGAAGGATGTGATAAATGCAAACAAAGCGCCGGAAATCATACCGGGCGCTATCAATGGCATTTGTATCTTGAAAAAATTATACGCCGGTGTTCCACCCAAATTGGCGGCCGCGCGGATTAATCCCTTGTCGAAGCCCACCAATGTCGAGGTGACGGTAATCACCACAAAGGGAAGCCCGAGTATGGTATGCGCCAGGATGATGCCCGGCAGTGTGGCGATCAGGCCGATCTTGGCGAAAAAGAAAGCCATGCCGGAAGCGGTAATGATCAGTGGAACGATCAGGGGCGAGATCATCAATGCCATGATCAGGCGACGCGCCGGCATGTGGTCGCTGCTCAGGCCCAGCGCGGCCAGGGTTCCCACAAAAGTTGCCAGCAGGGTTGAAATGACCGCTATAACCAGACTCTTTTCCGCGCCGGTCACCCACTTGTCGGTACACAGGGTCGAGATGAAGTCTTCGATATTGCCGCACATGCCAAACAGTCCCCGATACCAGCGTAACGAAAATCCTTCCGGGTCAAGCGATAGCATTTCGGGTGTAAAACTTAAAAATGGTGCCGAAGTAAATGACAACGGGATCACCACGATCAGTGGCGCGACCAGGAAAAATAATACGAGCCCGCAAAAGAGGAGGTAAGTGTAATGCCAGAGCCTTTGGCCCGGTGTGGTATAGATTGGTAGTGCCATGTCGCTAGCCCATTTTCATATTGTCGATACCAATAATCCTGTCGTAGATCCAGTACAGAAGCAGGATTGTCGCCAGCAAAATCGTACCCATCGCTGCGGCCAACCCCCAGTTGAGCGATCTTTGCATATGGTAGGCCACCATATTTCCGATCAGGCGTCCGTCTTTTCCGCCGACCAGTTCAGGCGTGATGTAGTAGCCGATCGCGACGATAAATACGAGGATACAACCGGCGCCGATGCCCGGGACAGTCTGCGGCATG
Organism: Gammaproteobacteria bacterium; assembly: GCA_048061415.1. Lineage (GTDB taxonomy): Bacteria > Pseudomonadota > Gammaproteobacteria. Next base: position 2,555 of record JBGMRM010000059.1, read on the forward strand.
TATACCCGGATAAAAGCCAGGGTCGGTGTGGCGCCGAGGTTTTGCGCGGCTTTCATGTAAGTGGGGGGTATCGTTTTCATCACGCTGTAAAGCGGCAAAATCATGAACGGTAACAGGATCTGGGTCATGACGATGATCGTGCCGTTGAAGTTATACATCATCGCCAGCCGGTTATCGTCGTCGAGTAAACCTAACGTCACCAGCGTATCGTTGACCACGCCGTTTTGCTGCAGCATGATCATCCAGGCGACGATGCGCACCAGCAGTGATGTCCAGAACGGCATCAATACGGCAATCATCAGTAAATTGGAAATTCGCATCGGCAAGGTAGCGAGCAGATAAGACACGGGATAAGCGAGTAGCAAGGTAGCGATGGTAACGATGAAGCTGACCAGTAAAGTGCGTCGCCAGAGCAGGTTATAGACCTTGCGGTTTTCGTCGACGGAGATGATGTTTTTGTCGAAATCGAAGGTCTTATCGATCGCGTTCAAAAAATAGACCATCGTGCGTTCGTCTTTCATGATACCGAGCGATAGCCAGAACCCCTTATCCGCCCAGCGCTTGTCTATCTTGATCAGGGCTTCTTTATAAGGCGGTTGTTTAATCTTCTTAATTTTTCTTGCGGTACGTTTAATCAGGCTTTTCCACCCGGGTTTCGCATAATTCATGCGCGTGCTGACCTTACCGATATCGATTTTTTCCGCGGCGAGGACATCGTTATAGAACGCTTCGTAAAGTGCTTCGGGAGGTTCTGAGGTTTTATCCCAGGCCTCAAAAGCTTCCAGCGTGGTTGGGAATACCCTGTTGACCAGGGCATCGTCGACACTGCGTGTGAGCATGTTGCCGATTGGAATTATAAACAGGATAAGCAGGAACAGCAGCGGTGGTGCGACCAGTGCGATCGCTCGCATTTTGCTGCGCACCAGCGATTTTTGCAGACTGACTTTGAGCGGGATACCGTCGGCGGTTAGTATAGGGCCGGATGGTAATGCTGCTTGTACTGTCGACATAGCTATGTTTACTGGTTATCGAACTCTAGTAAAAATGGAGGCGGGCAAAAACACGATGCCCGCCTCCAGTGCCTTTTCAGAACTACTGGGCCATCCAGGCGGTGTAACGCTCGCTGATCGAATCACCATAGTCTGCCCACCAGTCAGGGTTAGCAACGACAGAACGTGCCATGACTTCGGGGCGGTTAGGCATTTGGTCCATGATGTTTTTGCCATTGTGGAACCAGGGTTCGCCAGCTTTAATTATATCAAAAGCCGATTTACGCATTGGGCCGTAGTTGATATACTTGGCCTGACCCGCCTGTTGCTCGGGTGCAGAAGCCCAGACCAGGAACTTTATGGCTTCTTCCCGATTGGGCGCACCTTTCAGCAAAACCAGCCATTCTTCTTCGAGTACCTGTCCATCCCATACGGTAATGAATTTCTCGCCTTCAGACAGAATTGCAGCGCCGATACGACCGTTGTAAGCCAGTGACATCGCTACCTCGCCAGACTTCACCAGTTCCAGCGGCTTGGAGCCGGATGACCAGAATACGGCGGAATCCTTGATTTTATCGAGCATCTTGAATGCGCGGTCTATGCCTGCGTCGGTACTCATCACATCGTAAACTTCTTTGATTGCAACACCATCAGCCAGCAGCGCCATTTCGATCAGCGCATTCGGCCAGGTGTGGATACCACGTTTGCCGGGGAATTTCTTCAGGTTGAAGAAATCGGCGATAGTCGTGGGTTGAGCGCCCTTGAACGTACCTTCCTGATAAAACGGTACATAAGACCACCAGATTTGCGGAACCACGCAGTCATTCGGTCGCGGAATCATCATGTCGTCGTCCATCGAAGTGCCATCAGCCGTGGGTGTAAATATGCTGGGGTCGAGTTCTTCGAACAGGCCCTCGTCACAACCGACACGGCCTTCGTGTGGCAACACGTCGACGATATCCCAGGTGACAGCGCCTGACTCCACCTGAGTCTTAATCTCGCCGAGGCCACCGTTGTAGTTGATAAAGTTGACCTTGCCGTCTTTCCAGGTGTCGGCATAGGCCTTTTGCTGTGAGGCGCTATAAGCACCACCCCAGGACGTAAAGTTCACTGGCCCGCCAGCCTGGGCGACCGTAACGGAAGCAGCTACTACCGTGGCCAGCAGGGTTTGTTTTAATGTTATATTCATCGGGATTATTTCCTCTTCGGTTTACATCTATATATTAAAAAAAAACTGGGGCCTAATCCGATGGATCGAGTGCCCGACAGTCTTCCACATTCCAGCCGATGTTAACCGTGTCACCTTCTTTAAGGTGCGCGTGCGCGGCTGAGTTGGGAATCTTTACAATGAAATCATCGTGACCACATACGGTGAAGCGGGTTCGGATATGGTCGCCCAGGTAAATCAATTCTTCGGCTTTGCCGGAAAAGATATTGGCTATCGAGCCGGGTTCCGGGTTGACGGTGACGCGTTCCGGGCGCAGTGACAGGGTCGATCGCACGCCCACACCCTCGACATTGATTTTTTTGGCTTCTACCACCCCGGCGTCGCCGTCTATTTCAACCTTGACGCTACCACCATTGTCTTCGATAACTTTTCCGAGCAGGCGATTATTTTCACCGATAAAATTGGCGCAGAATGCGTTAATCGGTCTTTCGTATAAATCTTCCGGTGGTGCGCATTGCTGGATTATGCCATCGTCGAATACCGCGATACGGTTCGACATGGTCAGTGCTTCGCTCTGGTCGTGGGTCACGTAAACCACGGTGAGGCCAAGGTCTTCGTGGATGTGTTTAATTTCGTACTGCATTTGCTCGCGCAGGTTCTTGTCGAGTGGGCCCAGCGGTTCGTCCATCAGTACCAGGTCCGGGTCGAATACCAGCGAGCGAGCGACAGCGACGCGCTGTTGCTGACCACCGGATAATTGCGCCGGACGGCGGTCGCCGAATATGCCGAGCTGCACCATTTCGAGCGCGCGCTTGACTCGGGCTTCGCGCTCACTTTTGTCAATGCGGCGTACCTCGAGCGGAAACGCCAGGTTTTCGGAAACCGTCATATGTGGAAACAGTGCGTAGTTTTGAAACACCATGCCGATACCGCGCTTGTGCGGCGGGACCTTGTTGATCGGGTCGTCTTTCAGAAAAATCTCGCCATGGGTAGCCGGTTCAAACCCGGCCAGCATCATCAGGCAAGTGGTCTTGCCCGAGCCCGATGGGCCGAGCATGGTGAGAAACTCACCTTGCGCTACGTCCAGATTCAGGCTTTTTACAACCAGAGTCTCCCCATCGTAACTTTTCTGGATGTCGACGAAGCGAACAAGGGGCTTATCACTTGGCATAATTATTTATTCTCACGATTGATCTAGAGCAGCCGCAGAACCTGCACTAAAACTAAATTCGACGGGAATTCGATAGCCTCCTCGACCACGTGCCTCTCTATTATGAGGTCAACCATAACTATCTTGATCGGCAAAATCAATAGTAAAGATCAAACTTAAGATTGCGGTCCGCTAGAACCCGCCCTGAGGCCATACTGAATCCCCCAATCAGGAGACTGAACGCCGGGAAGTGCTGGTATCTTTTTTCAGGGGTTCATACTGGCAATCGTAAGTAATGATTTCAGCCTTCACCCCACCCAGGTTACTTTGTACGCGGGTGGCGATCATGGTTTCGATCGCAAAGTTGAACGCGAATGACCAGCTTTCGGTGGTAAACGGGCTAGACGCAGAAGAAATTACCAGCAGGCTTCGTTTGGTTTGCGATCGAATCTTGATCAGGTTATGCGCCTTTTCATTGGTGATGATTTTTATGCTCGGACCTTTATCGGAAATCGGTTTCCAGATAAATTTTATCTTCGACTTGATCTGGCTAAAATTTTCTGCAAATAGCCATTCTGAGAATAATGCCCCGGCTTTTTCGGGGTTAGTCTGCGCATCGTAGCGCTGATACTGTCCTTTCACGGTTGAGTCATTACTGATGCAGGCGATCGTGCTTGCCTGTTTGATACTTGCGCCGACTGCCAGGGCGGGAGACAGAAACAGGCATAGCAGCAGGTACTTCATAGTGGGTAGTCCTTGACGATTGCGACAGAGATTGATGCCAGTATATGCTTGTAGATGCCTGATTCCAAAAAAGCCCGGCAACTCTTTCGCAAAGGTAGCCGGGATATCATTTGGTTACAGGTTGAATGCGCGTTATTCTTTCAAGACGGGGACCTACATAAATTAATGGTAAAGATTAGCATTGAGCGAATTTGACACTATCGTCGTAGGCGCAGGGTCTGCCGGGTGCGTACTGGCAAACCGTTTGTCTGAAAACCCTGCCCATCGCGTGCTATTAATCGAAGCCGGTGGCCGCGACTGGAATCCGTGGATTCATATCCCGGTTGGCTACTTCAGGACAATGCACAATCCCGCGTTCGACTGGTGCTATCTGACCGAACCCGATAGCGGCATTGCAGATCGGCAATTGCAATGGCCGCGCGGAAAAGTGCTCGGTGGTTCGAGCTCGCTCAATGGCCTGTTATATGTTCGTGGCCAGCCGCAGGATTACGACCGTTGGGCGGCTTTGGGAAACGATGGATGGGGCTTTGACGATGTATTGCCGTTTTTCAAAAAGTCGGAAGATAACGAGCGCGGCGCCGACGAATTTCATGGGGTGGGCGGTCCGCAGAAAGTTTCGGATTTAAGGCTGCGTCGGCCGATCGCGGAATATTTTATCCGTGCGGCCACCGAGGTGGGTATTCCATTGAACGACGATTACAACGGCGCGACGCAGGAAGGGGTTGGTTACTTCCAGCAAACCGCCTATAAGGGCTTTCGCTGGAGTACCGCAAAAAGTTTTTTAAGGCCTGCCAGACGTCGCCAAAATTTAAAGGTGATTACCAAAGCCCAGGTCAGCAAACTATTATTAGACGGCCGCAGCGTAACCGGACTCGAATACAGGCAGGGCGGGACAACGCGCAGGGTAAAAGCAGCTGCCGAAGTAATTCTCTGTGCAGGGGCAATTAATAGCCCGCAGATACTACAATGTTCCGGTATCGGTGACCCGCAATGGCTGGCGCAGGCAGGGGTGGAAACCCTGCACGCATTGCCCGGTGTGGGCAAGAATTTGCAGGATCACCTGCAAATCAGACTGGTGTTCAAGACCAGCGCGCGAACCCTCAACGACGAATTGAACAATCCGCTGAAAAAATTAAAAGTCGGCCTGCAGTATTTTCTCACGCGCTCCGGACCCTTAACCCTGGCAGCGAGCCAGGTCGCGATTTTTACGCGCTCCAGTCCGTCGGTAGAGCGACCGGATATCCAGTTTCACATGCAGCCCCTGAGCGCCGATAAGCCGGGTGAGGGCGTGCATCCATTTTCTGCTTTTACTTCATCGGTTTGCCAGCTTCGCCCCTATAGCCGCGGTGAGATTCGCATCAGGTCAAATGACCCGATGCGATACCCGGCCATTTATCCTAATTATCTGTCCGACGAACGCGATTGCCGGGTTGCCGTGGATGGTATCAAGGTGGCGCGGCGCATTGCGGATGCACCGTCGCTGAAACAGCATATCATCGATGAATACGTACCGGGACG
>JBGMRM010000060.1:0-7942 GCA_048061415.1 Gammaproteobacteria bacterium
GTTTCAAAAGCTAAAATACCACTGTGTAGCGTCCCATACTATCTAAAGTGACCTTATTTTCCCGTAAGTAAATTCCTACACCGCGCTTTAGCGGATATATGGCAACCGGGTCTGTCTCACAAACGAGGCGCAACCATCGGGATATATTTTAGAACAGTTCTTAAAGTATTGATGCAGATGGTTTTAAAGGCATCAGTTTGTATAGAAGACTTGATTTTACAACAGACTCAGAAAAGAGAAGAAATCGTCGTGCCGGACTCGATCCGGTACCCATTAAGAGGAGACTCCAGGATATTCAGTAAACACTGTTCAATGGATTCCGGCTCGTAGGCCGGAATGACGAAGGGGATAGATTCCGGCTCGGGGGCCGGAATGACGACTGGGACGACGGGTTAATTTAAAGTTCTGCCTCCCTCACCAGGCTACGCTACTTACCCTTCCAGACCGGGTCGCGTTTCTCCGCGAAGGCCTTGAACCCTTCGAGGCCATCTTCACTGCCGTAGAGGATGTCGACCGTTGCAAATTGACGTTTGGTGATGCGGTTTAGCGCATCCTGAAATTTCATGCCTTCGGCTTCGCGCGCGACTTCCTTGATTGAAGCAAAAACCAGTGGCGGCCCGGCCTCCAGTTGTTTGGCTATTTCCCATACGCGATCCATTAGCCTGTCGGCGGGCAACACTTCGTTGACCAGCCCCCAGCGATGCGCTTCCTGTACGTCCATCCAGCGCCCGGTGTACAGCATTTCCATCGCTATATGGTAAGGAATCCGTCTGGGCAATTTCAACGTCGCCGCGTCGGCCAGGGTGCCGGCGTTAATCTCGGGTAGTGCAAAGCTCGAATGATCCGAGGCATAAATCAGGTCGGCAGACAGGGCGAGTTCGAAGCCACCGCCAACCGCCATACCATTGACCGCGGCGATGACGGGTTTGTTCAGGTCGCGCAATTCCTGCAGGCCGGCGAAACCCCCGACGCCGTAATAGGCGTCAACCGCGTCCCCGGCTGCGGCCGCTTTCAGATCCCACCCGGCGCTGAAAAATTTATCACCCGCGGTGCAAACGATGGCGACACGCAAATCTGGGTCGTCGCGAAATTTCTTGAATGTCTCCCCCATCAGGCGGCTGGTTTGCAGGTCGATGGCATTGGCTTTGGGCCGGTCGAGCGTGACTTCGAAGATGCCGCCGACGCGTCTGGTTTTTACGACTTCGGACATAGCTTATTTCTCCTGTAAAACGAGCAGTACATCGGCGGCGAACACGCCTTTGCCCTGTGCGCATAATAATAAGGGATTGACGTCGAGTTCCAGCAGACGATCCGAGTATTCGAGCGCATACTGCTGAATCGCCAGGATCGCGTCAACCGCGGCCGTAATATCGGCTTTTGGTTTGCCACGATAGCCTGCGAACAAGGGTGCCGATTTTAGTTCGGTGAGCAGGTTTTCAATCTGGCTGCGGGTTGCCGGCATCACCAGGGTGTGACTGTCCTGCATGATCTCTACCAGGACACCGCCGCTGCCGATGGTCATTAGCAGGCCGAACTGGGAGTCATGTGTGATACCGACAATGAGTTCGGCGATGACATCTTCGATCATCGACTCGAGGTAAAGCCGATCGCTCAGATCGAGCAATGCCTTCGCAGCTTTTGCCACCGCCTCGGGCGATTTCAAATTGAGGCGTACCGCGTTGGCTTCGGTTTTGTGGGCGATGCCAAGGGCCTTGAGCACCAGCGGATAGCCTGTCTTATCGGCGTTATCCAGCGCTTGCTGAACCGACGTGACTATTTGCCCCGCCGGTATCGGTACGCCAGAGTCGGCTAGTGTTTTCTTCGCTCCGGCCTCGTCGAGCGTTATTTTATTGGGCTTGATCGCCACTGGTTCCAGCACGGGTTCGGTGGGTTCGTGCTGCCAGGCCTGCCCGATGTCCGCTGCGATTTCGGCGGCCCTCAAAGCTTCCTCGAAACCATACAGGCTGACGATGCCGCGCTCGATAAATGCCTCGGTATAGGCTTCAGAAATGTTTTCCGCCATCGAAACGGCAAGCGCGCCTTTTGCCCGGTTGGCCTTAAGCGCTGCCTCGAAAGCATCGACCGCGAGCATCCACTCGGCGTCGTCGCAGCGCTCGGGGTGCGGAAAATCGAGCGCCAGGAAATTCATGTCGAAGCCGTTGCTCACCATCGCACTATAAGCCCGGGTCATGATATCGCTATTGCCCCAGCAATAGGTATGGTAATCGAGCGGGTTGGAAATCGTCACCAGCGGTCCGAGGGCATCCTGCACCGGTTTTTTCTGTGCATCGTCGAGCGTCGGAAAAAAAACCTTTTTGCCGACCGCCGTGTCGGCCATGATACTCGCCTCGCCGCCGGAGCAACTCATCGATGAAATCCGATATCCGTCCAGGGGTCCGTGCACATGCAACAGTTTGAGCGATTCGAGAAACACCGGTATCGAATTCGCCTGGCCGAATCCGTTGCGCTTCAGAAAAGCACTGGCAGCCGCCTGCGACCCGGCCAGCGACGCGGTATGCGATAGTGTCGTAGCCTGTGCCTGCTCGCTCTCGCCGACTTTGAAGACAACCACAGGCCTGGCGAGTGTTCGGGCTCTTTGCGCCAGCGCCTCCATCGCAGCGATCGAATCGAAGCCCTCGATATAGAGCCCCAGCGCGCTCACCCGCGGGTCGTCGAGCACGCTCGACGCGAGATCCGAGATACCGACCTGCGCCTGGTTACCCACGGTCAGAACATAGGCGAGCGGCAGACCCCGGCGCTGCATGGTGAAATTGACCGCGATATTGGAGGACTGGGTTATGATCGCCACGCCAGTCTGACCATCGGGTAGCCGTCGACCACCCTGTTGATCGGGCCACAGTAAAGCGCCGTCGGCATAGTTAATCAGGCCGTAACAGTTCGGCCCGACGATGGGCATATCCCCGGCTGCTTCGATCAGCTCAGACTGTAGCTGTCCGCCGGTATCGTCCGCTTCGAGAAACCCGGAGGCAAAGCACACCGCGCCACCGGCGCCCATCGCCCGGAGCGATTTGACCAGGTCGACTGTCAGGTGGCGATTGACGCCGATAAACGCGGCGTCGGGCGCACCGGGTAATGCTTCTACCGAGGCAAACGCAGGGAGTCCACCCACCTCTGATTTGCTCGGATGCACGGGCCAGATCTCGCCCTCGAAACCCATTAACTGGCACTGTTCGACCACGCGCCCGGCCTGCAGGCCTCCGATAGCCGCGATCGATTTCGGGCGCAATAAGCGTTCGAGGTGGAGCACTCAGCCTCCGAGCGGGCGTAACAGTTCGCGTGAAATAATGTGACGCTGGATTTCGGAAGTACCATCCCAGATACGCTCGACACGCGCGTCGCGCCAGAATCGCTCCAGTGGCAACTCGTCCATCAAACCCATGCCACCGAAAATCTGTATCGCCTCGTCGGTTACCCGCGCCAGCATTTCGGTGGCATAGAGTTTGGCACTGGCGATTTCGCGGTTGGCATCGAGACCTTCGTCGAGTCGCCAGGCCGCGGATAGCGTGAGCCAGTCGGCCGCGTCGATTTCGGTGATCATGTCGGCGAGTTTGAACGACACGCCCTGAAACTTACCGATTTGCTGGCCAAATTGTTTGCGCTCGGTGGTGTAGGGCAGGGCGTATTCGAATGCCCGGCGCGCGCGCCCGACGCTGGTGGCTGCGACGGTAAGTCGCGTTGCATAGAGCCAGTCGTTGGCTATATCGAATCCTCGATGTAGCTCGCCCAGAATTTGGGACGCCGGAAGGCGGCACCGATCGAAATTTAATATACAGTTCTTGTAACCGCGATGGCTCACCGAATTGTATCCGGGTCGAATTTCAAACCCGGGGGTGCCGCGGTCGACCAGGAAGCAGGTGATTTTCTTTTTGATGCCGCGCGGCGTTTCTTCCTCGCCGGTGGCGATGAAAACAATCACGAAATCGGCGATATTGGCGTGGCTGATGAAGTGCTTGCTACCGTTTACCACCCAGTCGCCGCCATCGAGTTTGGCGCTGCATTTCATGCTACGTACGTCGGACCCCGCGCCGGGTTCGGTCATCGCCAGCGCGTCGAACTTTTCCCCCCTGACCGCCGGGAACAGGTACTTTTCACGTTGCTCTTGGTCGCAGGCCTGTAAAATTCCAGAAGGGCGGCCAAAGAAAACCGCCAGTCCATTCGAGGCGCGGCCGAGTTCGCGTTCGAGCAGGGTGAAGTCCAGGTTATTCAAGCCACCGCCGCCATATTCTTCGGCGATATTGGCGGCAAAGTAGCCCGCTTCGAGGCACTTGTCGCGGATTTCGTGGCCGAGTTCGAGCGGCACTTCGCCGCTTCGTTCGACTTCGGCTTCGTACGGATAAATTTCTTTCTCGACAAATTCCCGCACCGTGTCGACGATCATTTCCTGTTCAAAACTAAGTCCAAAATGCATGATATTCCTCCAGGGTACCCTTCAGTTAGTCATCGTTGGCGGCAGTTGGTACCCGGTCGAGCAATTGGTGCTCGTAACTCGCCAGAGTTTTTCCCGCTCCCCAGTTGGCTCCCTTAAGCGCCCGCAGGATCGCGATCAGGTTATCATCGCGGATGGTTTCCAGATCGCGCGGTGATAGACCCCCGGCCTGCGTCTCGCATTGATCCCCGACTTCGTTGACAAACTCATCGGTTAATTCCGGTACATCCATGAGTTTGGTCCAGGGCCATTTAAGGCAGGGGCCGAACATCGCGAGCATGGCCCGCATACCACCCTCGCCACCCGCCAGATGGAAGGTTTGCATGGTGCCCATTTGCGCCCATCTGAGCCCGGGACCATAGGCGATCGCAGTGTCAATTTCCTCGGCGGTAGCGATCTTGTCATGCAGCAACCATAACGCCTCGCGCCACAGCGCTTCCTGCAGGCGGTCGGAGAGAAAACCGGCTATTTCCACGCGGCAATGCAGTGGGTGCATACCAATTTTGGCGTAAAAGGTCTTCGCCCATTCGATGTATTTCGAATCGGTCTTTTCCCCGCCAACCAGTTCAACCAGTGGCAACAGGTAAACCGGGTTGAAGGGATGCGCAACCATGAGACGCTCTGGGTGACGCATTTCCCGTTGCAGTTCGGTTGGCATGATACCGGAGGTCGATGAAGTAATGACCGCTTCGGTTGCGGCGGCGGTTTCAATTTCGGTATAGACAGCATGCTTGATACCGAGCCTTTCGGGAACCGACTCGATAATCAGATGGGCTTCGCGAGTAGCGGCGGCAGCGGTATCGTACCAGCGAATAGCCCCTTTTTTGGGGCGGGGCGCCGTGGTCAGCTTCGCGAAGGCGCGTTCGGCATTCGCGAGCACCGCATCGAACTTGCCCTTCGCATCTGCGGCGGGGTCGAAAACGGCAACGTCGATGCCGTTTTCAATCAAACGTGCGGCCCAGCCCCCGCCGATGACGCCGCCGCCAATAATTGCAGCTGTTTTGACTTCAATCATGGGAACTCCTGTTTAACCCGATACCGGCGAGTGTTTTTGTAGTTGCAACTTTTCGCGTACTTCAGCAGGCGTCATCAGCGTGGCGCCCATGTTGGTGACGATCGTGGCTGCTTTTTCTACCAGTTGCGCATTGGTCGCGAGTTTGCCTTTTTCTAGCCAGAGATTATCTTCGAGTCCGACACGGACATTGCCGCCTGCCAGTATCGCTGCCGCTACAAACGGCATTTCGTTACGCCCGATCGAAAACGCCGAAAAGGTCCAGTGAGAGGGTGTGTTGTTCACCATCGACATGAAGGTGTTTAAATCGTCGGGCGCGCCCCAGGGGATTCCCATACACATCTGGATCATTACCGGGTCCTGGATAATACCCTCGTCGACCAGTTGTTTGGCGAACCACAGGTGACCGGTCTCGAAAACTTCGATTTCAGGACGTACGCCGAGCTCTGTCATCATTTGCCCCATCGCGCGCAACATGCCGGGGGTGTTGGTCATCACGTAGTCGGCTTCGGCGAAGTTCATCGTGCCACAGTCGAGTGTGCAAATTTCGGGCAGACATTCTTTCACATGCGCCACTCGATCGGTCGCACCACCCATGTCGGTGCCGGTCTCGTTAAGCGGCAGCGGCGATTCCGGGTCGCCAAAAACCATATCGCCACCCATACCGGCGGTGAGGTTAACTACCACATCGGTATCCGAATCGCGAATACGCTCGACTACTTCGCGGAACAGGTCGGTGCGTCGGTTGGGCACACCCGTTTCAGGGTCGCGTACGTGGCAATGGACTACGGCAGCACCGGCTTTTGCAGCATCGATCGCACTCGCAGCGATTTGCTCGGGCGAGCGCGGCACATGCGGTGAGCGGTCCTGCGAGCTGCCGGAACCGGTCACGGCACAGGTGAGAAATGGGTTTAAATTGGGCGTTAAAGGCATGACCGACCTCCTCCGGTAATGGAAAACCGATCATGTCATGGAAATAGGCTGTTTGATTGCTTTTTAGCGCAAAAAATTTGACAATTCACGCAATGAGTATTTTCACGCCAAGCGACCAAAAGCTGCGAGTGACCCTGCTGGTATTGCCGGATTCGTCAATGATGTCGCTGGCCTCCGTGCTTGACACGATGCGCGCAGCCAATCGAATTGGCGGTAGGACGCTGTTCGAGTGGAAAATTGTGACGCTCAATGGCAGGGTGGCCCGGTTAACCTGCGGCCTGAAAGTGGAACCCGACGCATCACTCGACGTTGACTGCCGTGGCGATGCCCTGATTGTGATCGCCAGTTTCAATCAGCAACAGCATGCCGGGCCGGCTCACCTGAAACTGATCAAGCGCCTGGCGCGTAACTTTTCGGCGATCGGCGGGATAGAAGCCGGGAGCTGGATTCTGGCGCGATGCGGGTTACTGGAACATCGCTCGGCGACCACTCATCGTGAAGACTTTGAGGAATTCAGTGATCATTTTCCAGGCATCAATCTGAAACCGGATCGTTTTGTCATCGACGGCAAGGTGTTTACCACCGGTGGCGCTTCCCCCACCTTCGATTTCATGCTTTACCTGATTCGTGCACGTTATGGCTACCCGCTGGCAATGGAAGTAGCTAGTACGTTCATTTACGACAGCACGCGAAGCGCGACTGATATGCAACCCCTGGTTTCGCTTGGGATGCTCGAAACTAACGAGCCACGGGTCGCGGCGGCGATCCAGGTCATGGAGCAACATATAGACGACCCATTGAATGTAAGCCAGATCGCCGCACAGGTAGGACTTTCGGTACGTATGCTCGAGTATTTATTTCGGCAAACACTCAACCTGACACCGGCAGCGTATTACCGGCGTTTGCGTTTACAAATCGCGCGCCGCATGGTTGTCGATACGCGCCTGCGCATGCAGGAAATTGCGATCCGAACCGGGTTTAATTCACTGTCTTCTTTTTCACGTTTGTTTAAACGATATTATCAGCAGTCGCCCGCAGTGTGTCGCAAACTAGCTGGTGAAAAATTGAATCCGAATTGATTACAAAAAATCACCCGTCATTCCGACCCCCGAGCCGGAATCCATTAAAACTCCCTGTAATACTCGCTGCATTGCTACCGAAATTTCATATTAACGATCACGACCAGGATTAATTCAAAGAGTCCCCTTACAATGGGCTAAGAGTTGTACCCAATACGTCGGACTGCAACAACCCTATTGTATTTTCAACACCGATGGGGGTGATTCCGGATAAGTACTTCACGCTTTCCGGAATACAGACTTTGTTGATAAATTCACCGGGCATAAACTTATTCCGACCCGCCCGACGAAACGAGGCGTACGATAAAGTCAACAGTCTAAGTGTTGTAGCTGGTAAACGATCCTCCGACGTAGAGGTCACCGCTGCTATCGGCGGCCTGTGCGATGCTCGGGACGGTACTGATAAATCCGCGAGCGAAGTGAAGTCCGGTGAGGGTAATGCTCTCGACGCGAAAAGACAGGAAGTTACAC
>JBGMRM010000061.1:0-7890 GCA_048061415.1 Gammaproteobacteria bacterium
GCGCATCGATTCGAAACAGGTAAGTCTCAAGGATGATTTCTTCCCCCGCGCGATCGATGTCGGCCAGCATCGCCTGATAGTATTCTTCAGCATCAAAAATTAATTTTTCAGATTGCTCCTGAATTTTTACTCCAGTCTCAAACGCCATAGGGTGTAAGCCACTATCAAGTTAGCCAGATTAAGACCTGAGAGAATATCAGACCCGCACAGCTTAGTGTTCCCATTATTGGAACCCACAAAGGATAGGTGATCACGCCTCACGGGTCTGGGACCAAAACCTGGCTTTATTTTTACCGATGTAAAAGATTGTAATATTGATATTAATCAATGTTCCCCTTTATCTCCCGTTGCATGATCGATGACGAAACAGCATTTTTAAGTCTAAACGTTACTGAAAAATTCATCAGGAAGGAAAACACGATGTATAAAACAATTTTAGTTCCTGTCGATCTCGCCCATACCGAAAGGTGTCAACCCATGATCGAAGTTGCAAGAAAACTGGGAGGGGAGGGTTCTCGCATCATTTTGCTTTATGTCGAGGAACAGGTACCCAACTGGATCGCCAGCGAATTACCCGCGGGTATTCTGGAAAAATCCAGTGAATCAGCACATTCTGAATTGAAAGCCATGGCTAATGCTGCGGCCCTCAAAGCCGATGTTGAAATTCGATCGGGTCACTCCCACAATACCATTCTATCCGTCGCGGATGAAATGGATGCAGATCTGATCGTCATCGCTTCGCATAAACCGGGCTTACAGGATTACTTCCTGGGTTCGACGGCCGCCAGGGTTGTACGCCATGCCGGATGTTCTGTTTTAGTGGTACGCTGAATCACCCGGCGTCAAAAATTAATGCCTTAAATCCCCCATATATCAGACTGCGAAAATGGTGATATTATGCCGGTAGTATTTTAACTGGTTCGATGCGCAATGGATAAAGCAGTCATACTGACCTGTGCAGTCAGTGGCGGTCACAACAATCAGGGCAAGCACCCGGACTACCCGATTACGCCCGAACACATAGCGCGGGACTGCATCGAGGCTGCCAGGGCCGGGGCGGCGGTTGCCCATATCCATGTCAGAGACCCGGAAACCGGTGCACGGTCTGGTGACCCGGCCTTATATCGCGAAGTGGTTGAGCGCATCAGGGATGCGGGTAGCGACATCCTGATCAATCTGACCACGAGCGAGGGAGCCCGGTTTTCACCCGGCCTCGAAGACCCGAAAACAGGGGGCCCGGGTACGACACTGATACAGCCACTGCAAAGACTGATACACATCGAAGAGCTTCAACCTGATATCTGCACACTCGATGTCGGCACCTTCAATTTCGGCGATACGATTTTCGTTAACACCCCCGAGCATCTTCGCATCATGGCGAAACGTATTCAGACGCTTGGCGTTAAGGCGGAAATCGAAGTATTCGAGCCCGGCCATATCATGTTCGCGCATAAACTGATCGACGAGGGGCTGATAGACGACCCCCCGATGTTCCAATTGTGCCTCGGAATCCCCCACGCATCGCCCGCGACCCCTGAAATTCTCAACCTAATGAAAAACCTGTTGCCGCAAAATGCCCGCTGGAGCGCCTTTGGAATCTCGCGATCGGAATTCGAGATCGTCGCACAGGCAGTCAGTCAAAACGGAAACTGCCGCGTTGGACTCGAAGATAACCTGTATCTGGCTAAGGGTGAATTTGCCACTAACGTGAAGCTGGTCGATCGCGCGGTGCAAATCATCCAGAATTTAGGACGCGAACCCGCAACGCCATCGCAGGCCGCGGAGATACTCGGTATCAGGCGTTAAAGGCTTAAACCAGAAAATGCCACCCAAAGCAGATAAAATAACAACTCATCACGAGCCTGCGAGCCCGTGACGACATTGGGATTTATCGGTGTCGGTGACCTCGCCGATTACACCATCAGGGGAGTACGCAAGGGCGGATACACTAAGCGGATCGTTTTAAGCCCCCGCAATCATGAGCGCTCTAAATCCCTGGCCAGGCTATGTGGGTGCGAAGTCCAGACCAGTAACCAGGGCGTGGTCGATGCGAGTGACTGTATTATTTTATCCACCCGCCCCGAACAATGCCGTGGAGCCCTCGCGCCACTCAGGCTTAAGCCCGACCAGCTTTTAATCAGCGTAGTCGCCGGGGTGAGCATCGAGTCCCTGCATCAGATAACCGGCAAAAACATTGAAATCGTCAGGGCAATGCCGGTCAATTGTGCTGAGGCAGTCGCCAGCCCTACGCTGATTTACCCCGACAATGAATTCTCGCACAGACTATTCGACTACTGCGGCCACTCGGTCGTCGCCCCGGACGAATCGGCGTTTGAGCAGGGTTCGATCCTCGCCTGCGTATACAGCTGGTTTTTCGCATTGTTCGAGGAATTGATACGCAGCACCAGCGGGGATACCCTTAAACAGGAACTAGCAACCGAACTGGTGCTTGGTATGGCCAAAGGTGCGGCAAGCCTGGCGTTACAGGATAAGACCCGCACCCCGGGCGAGATAGCGAAATTCATAGCGACCGAAGGCACCTACTCCAAACTGGGACTCGACCTGCTGCTGGAAAAAGAGGCGTTCGAGCCCTGGCATGAAGCATGCCGGCTACTTGCCGAGCGCCTTAAACAGGTGTGATCGGTAGGGAAAAGAGATCTAAGGAGGTAAAGGCCGGCGGGGAGGCTGCTCGCATTAGCCTGTCAATCCTGCGTTTTTAGTAGGATAATCTATGCTCTAGATGAAACCCAAAAAAATGCCGGTTTAATGCAAAAACTGAGGTTTATTCGCTGGCACGAACACCAGCTCTATCAAAGCTTTGCCTGGTTGATCAGTTGTCTGTTGGCTGGTTTTCTGTTTGTCAGCATCATCGAATTCGTTGGCCTGGGGTCATCGGGTGCGTTACTGATTTTTATTATCGTTATGCTTTATATCATCGGTCTCGGCATCATCGAATTATTTCGGCGCTTCTGGATGAGATTTTCCTATGCGCAGGCCTGCGCCAGCGCGGCGACCTGTAAAGTGTGCGGCGCCTACGGTCTGTTTGAGGTAAACCCGGGCGCCCGCCCGATTTACGCCAGCTGCCAAAAATGCGACCACCACTGGGTGATAGGGGGTGACTACGATGCCTCGCTATGATTCCTGCGTTTACCTGGGCCAGCCACTGGCCGACTATGGGTTCAAGGATGGCCATCCATTTGGCCCCCAGCGGCACGATGTTTTTCAGGCCGAACTACTACGCCAGAACCTCGACAAATCTCTCGATATTCGCCAACCGGTGCAGGCCGGCCGCGACTTGATCGAACTGTTCCATACCAGTGATTACATAGAAAAGGTACACGATTATTCCAAGTTGGGTATCGGCTACCTGGACGCAGGCGACACGCCGTCTTTCGTCGGGATGTTCGAGGCAGCCAGCAACGTGGCTGGCTCAGTCACCGATGCGATAGACCGTATCATGACGAAGCAATACCGCCGTGCTTTTTCGCCGATTGCCGGGCTACACCATGCTCGTCGCCACGTCGCCGCCGGTTTTTGCGTATTTAACGACTGTGGAATTGCGATCGAATACCTGCGCGAACAATACGGTATCAAACGCGTGGCCTACGTCGATATCGACGCCCACCATGGCGATGGCGTATTTTATAGTTTCGAAGAAGACCCCGATTTATTGTTCGCGGATATCCATCAAGATGGCCGTACACTGTATCCCGGCACCGGTTTTGCGCAGGAAACCGGCAAAGGAGCGGCGACAGGCACCAAATTGAACCTGCCGGTCCCGCCTTTCGCCGATGATTCGGTATTCCAGGAGGTATGGCCAAAAATTGAAACCTACCTGGAACAAAACGAGCCTGAATTTATTTTATTACAATGCGGCGCCGACAGCATTGCGGGAGACCCGATTACCAACATGGCTTTTAGCCCGGCTTCGCACGCTTATGCAGCCAAACGCCTGTGCGAAATTGCCGATCGTTACTGTGAAGGCAAAATGCTGGCGATGGGCGGTGGTGGCTATAACCACGATAACATCGCCCGCGCATGGACCGCGGTAGTGAATTCGATGGTGAATGCTTAAGCGCTCTTTTCCACCTGAATTAGCGCCAGATCCTGGTAGGCGTGGAATAGCCGTTCGCAACACAGATCCCAGCGCCGGCACAACTCGATCGTTTCGGCATCCATCTTGTTTAAACTCGGACAGGCGACCAGTTCCTTGATTTCCTGCTGTAACGGGTTAATGATTGCCGCATCCGCTCCAGCCAACAGGCTGGCAACGAATTCTGTCGCCGGGTACCAGTCTCCTGCACTTTGAAAATCGCGATGAATCTGTGCGAGCAGGACATTTTTCGGCCCCTCCCAGAGTTCATTCACCATCGCATCGCGAAATAGCCGGGGTAGCGAGGAAAAATCTTCGATCACACCATGCCCGCCAAACACTGAAATGGCATTTTGAGTAATATTGACGCTATCTCTGGAGGCGAATATTTTCTGCAACATGGTCAATTCACGAATTTCGAACTGTTGTCTGCGCGCCGCTATCGAGTCTACCGCCATAATCACCCCGGCGAGACCGCCATCGAGGGTCAGCACCTGCTGATAGTATTTAAATACACCGGCAGTGGTTCGTTGCGCGACCTTTTGCATATCGTCGAGTTGCCCCGCAAGCATCGGGAATTGGCCGATCGACTGTCCAAACGCGGTCCTGAATTCGGCATATTTTTTCGCTTCGCGTACTGCGCGTGTCATCACCGCCGCACTGAATATTCCAATCGTCAGTCTTGAATAAGCCAGCACAATTCCAACCACAATACTGAGTCCCTGGTCGAGCGCACCAATCGGATAAGCCAGGGCGCCCTGGAAATTGATTTCACAGGTAGGCAGTTCGCTGGTGCCCATTTTCCATTTCATCCGGTCTATCGTATAACCGTTCCTTTGCTCCCTGTTTTTATCCCCGGGCAACCAGGAAGGCACAATAAATGCGGCCAGTTTGTCCGACCCTGCTGGCTTGGCGGTGACTACCGAGTAGTCGGCGTGGGTGGCCGAACAGAAGAACTTCTTACCGTATAGACGCCAGCCCCCATCCTGCTCGATTGCTTCGAGTAGATTAGCGGGTATATCGGATCCTCCCTGGATTTCTGAAATGTACTGGGCGCCAATCGCATATCTACCCTCGACACCCTGTTTGATCTCCATCCGAACCCGTTCGAGCTCCGGATCGTCCGCATACTGATCCAGTAAGGCGACCATCCCGTCGGTACAGGTCATCGGACAACTGATACAGGCTTCGCCGTTTTGATAAATCAGAAACATGTTGATGAACTTTTCCCAGCTGGAGGTCGTATCGGAAAAAATGGCCTGTGCAAATACTTCCTGCTCCATCAACTCGGTCGCACGGGAGCGAACGACGCGGTCAATACGCTGGTTGTGCGCATTGTAGTGAATCAGGTAGGGTTTATTTTCTGGCCTGGCCGCTTCGTCGGCCAGATCGCGCCACCGGTACGAAGCCATTTTCGACACCTCCCGGGCTACGGCATCGACTTTATCCCACTGCGGGCCAGCGAAGGTTTTGAGTGACTGCTGGACGAAACTGTCGTCCTGATAGTAATCGAGGCTGGTTCGCCAGCTCAAATAGTCTTCAAAACTATAGGGGTTGTTTCTATCGGGTAAAGACATCCTCACACCTCCTTAGCAGGATTAGCTTACTCCCACATGACGTCGTTGTCGTCTCGCGCTGCCGACTGTAATAGTTCGATCAATGGAATGGCGCGGGTATGCAGGCTAACTGCGGGTAGACGCTCGTCGGTTTCCGCGGCTGGTGGTGCTGTCTCTGGTATCGATTTGAGCCCGGATTGTAAATTTTCCAACGCCGTGGCAACATCTTTTGCGATTATTGCGCCTGGTACGGTTACACCGAAATCCATCATTTCCAGCATGTTCCTTGCAACATCGCCAAGCATGGTGATGTTAGCGTAGGACTTCGTTTTGAAAGTAATTAACATTGCCAAAATTCTTGTTCGAAAGTACCACGGCCCGAAATACAATCGAGTCCAGGCCTGGTATCGTGCCAACACACTAATCTTAACCTTGCGCCGATTGGCGTCAAAAGTCCAGATTCCAGCAGCGCCACTTCTATTAACCCGGCGACAATGTATATCGTATTCAGGGAGGAGCCCTGGTTAAATTGAAAGGTTTTTACCCGGAACTCGGGGGTTCGCTACTCGCATAGAAAATGCATAATATCTATGTCGCTGCGATCGACCTTTTTGCCCAGGCTTATGTATCCGGCGCCAAATAGCGCCAGTTCTTCCCGGCGCAGAAATATCTCCTGTCCTTCCTCGGTTTGAATGAACGTACCATTGGTACTTTGATCGGTGATGATAAATTTACCGCGTCGATGCTCGATCCTCGAGTGATAGCGCGATATCAAATCGCCGCTCACCACAAGTTCACAATCCTGCCCGCGCCCGATCAGATACGAAGTGGTGGTATTCGGTAACGAAATGGTTTCTTTACCATAGGTCAGAGTGAGGTTTTCAACCTGATGATGTCGTGCGGGATTGGTGAAGCTACTGGCTGTTGCCATGTTGGTAATATCGCTTTCTTCTTCCCAGGCGAACAGGTAAACGTCCAGGTGTTCCTGCCGACCTTTCACACGTAATCGGTCGTACGGACGCATTTTGTTAGAGAGTTCTGGATTGCTTACAGCGAAAGCCAGTTCCTGGGTGCAAAGTATTTGCCTCGCCTTCGCCATACCGGCAACACGCGAAGCGACGTTGACGGTATCACCAAAAATATCGTCATTCTCCAGAATGGCTTTGCCAAATTGCATACCGATGCGAATCGATACGCCAATGGTTTCGGGTGAACGATCGTCTTCCATGGTCTCCTGAATAGCACGGGCGGCCAGTATAGACATATCGGCATCGACGAAGTAAACCAGTATTTCATCGCCGATGGTTTTTACCAAAATTCCAGCATGCCGTTTGGTAATGGATATCAACATGTTTAACGCTTTGGACAAACGTTCGCGCGCGAGTTCATCGCCCAAATTTTCATACATCGCCGTGCTGCCTGCAACGTCAGCGAACATTACGATACAATTTATTGTGTTTTGCTTCATCTACCCCTTAAACCTGTAAATTGCTCAGCAGTTATCAACATTCTCTCGCCATACTCCAGATGATGTAGAGTTGAAAGCCTGAGACTGTCAAAATTTGGGCAGATAAAAATACGCATCACAGTGCTTGCAATCGGATTATTGGAAATTATCAGGAATAGTTCAGAAATTCCTTAACATATATATAGCATGCTACTGAATTTTATAAAGATATTCTAACAACTATTTAGTCGAAATATAGTCAATCGCCCTCGTTATTCGACCCAAAGTCCGCTGCTTTCCAATGAATTCGACTGTTTTGTCTATCGGTGGCGAAAATGAACCCCCGGTAACCGCGACACGAAGTGGTTGGCCGACTTTCCCCATACCGACATCCAGCACCCGGGTTACGTCTTCAATGACGTCGTGAATGGCGCTCAAATTCCAGTCATCGAGCGCCTCGAGCCCTTCATGGAGCATTTTTAGTGGCTCGACAGCGGCGAGCCGCAGGGCTTTTTTGGCTGCCTTCTCGTCATAATGATCGAACTCCCGGAAACAGTAGAGGATACTGTCCACCAGTTGATTTATCGTGGATACGCGCTGCCGATACAGGTCGACGATACTTTGAAAATCGGCCTGGTCGTCGAACGGCACATCGATTTTATTCAGGCGACGTTTAACCAGCGCAATGATCTGCTCGAGTGGCTGACTCATCAAATATTGCTGATTGATCCAGTTCAGTTTTTCGGTGTTAAACGAGGACGCCGATTTGTTTACCTGGTCTAGCGAAAAATGGT
>JBGMRM010000062.1:0-7753 GCA_048061415.1 Gammaproteobacteria bacterium
CGATACCTTTTTTCTTCATTTTGGCTTTCATCATCATGGTCATAATCGCCTGCATGCCGGGTATAGCAGTGCCGATGATCGGAAACCACTTATCCATGGCCATCGGCATCGGCATCCCCGGGTTGCCGAGCGGCGATACCGATAAATTAAGATTCTTCTTAAGTAGCTGCAAACCGTAAAAGGTACAGAAAATCTGGACCTCAAAGCCTAACGCCGCAGCGGTTGATGCGAGAATAAATGGGGGGTACGCCCAGTCGAGCGTTCCTTTGGTTGCGATTATCGCTAATTTTTTCTCTGCCATACTGCCTCCGAATTATAGATAAACCCGCCTCGTCCAGCGGTCAGGCTACCTTGATGTAAAAGTGGTACATTCCGTCTGCTTCGTTACTTTCGACCAGCGTATGCCCGGTTTGTTTACAAAAAGCGTCGAAATCCTTGACCGAGCCGGAATCTGTCGCGACGATATAGAGCACCTCCCCGCTGGAAAGGCTATTCAGTTGTTTTTTGGCTTTTAAGATAGGCAGGGGACAATTGAGTCCGGTGGCATCCAGTTTTTGATTAAATTCGGTCATCGATGAAAATCCTCACTGTTAGTGCTTGATAAGCTGTACGCTGGCGCCTGTTATCGGCTCCCGCCACTTAGCCACAGGCTTACGCGGAACGATATACCAAGCATAAACAAAACATAACACCCCTGTCGGGGAATCACTGTATCTCTATTTAGGTAGTCCCAGAGACAGGGAAATCGCCTTTGTAAAAGAGTGATTTATCGATTATAAACCTTCTTTTCTGATCCGGTCGAGTCGTTTCCCGGCGAGCCGAAACGCGGTCGATTTTGGGAAGCGTTTACGCAGTTCCTGTAACATCGCTTTGGCCTGCTCGAATTGCTTCAATTCGTAGTAGGTATACCCCAGTTTAAGCATCGCATCCGGCACCTTGGTACTGGACGGGTATTTTTTCAACACCAGCCCAAATTCGGCAATCCCCTGCTCGAAACGCCGTGTCACGTAGTTAGCCTCACCCAGCCAGTACTGTGCATTGCCGGCGAAACTGCTGTCCGGATATTTTTTCAAAAATCGTTTAAATTCTGCTTTGGCTTTCTTGTAACGACCTTCCTTGAGGGTATCGAAGGCAGCCTGGTAAGCGGCCCTTTCTTCACTCGAGGTCACAATGGGTTTTTTCGTTTCGGTAGTTTGCCCGCTGGCGGCGGGTTCTACCGTGGTAGTGCCTGTAATGCTGGCGGTAGTACCGGTCGTGTCTGGCAGCGCTTGTTCGGGCAGCGAATCCAGGACTGGAATCTCGATGGACTCTACCGACGGCGCCTGAGCACTCGCCTGGTTCTCCTGGTCGCGCAAACGCCGATCTATATCCAGGTATAACTCGCGCTGACGTTTCTTAATTCCAGACAGGTCGTTGGTCTGTTGTTCTATTTCCCCGCGTAGTTGACTAATTTCATCGGCCAGCACGTCGACCTTCTGAAACAGCTCCAGCAAAGCGCGATTATCGATCATGCGATATAGTTTTTGTACTTCCTGTTCGATGTTAGCCAGCGCTTTTTCTGTATCCTCTGCTCGTCGGGTTAACTGGTCGGGCGTTAATGCCTGGCCCTGAACAATCGGCGAAATAAGCAGGCTGAGGCCGAGAGTAACAATGGGTAAGGCGATGTGGCCAAACCTGCGCGACGTATCCATATTTAGTTCACCTCGTAGACGATTTCAACGCGACGATTCATGGCCCATGCCTCTTCGGTTTGGCCAAGCACGGCCGGTAGCTCTTCGCCATAGCTGATGGTTTCGATTTGATCGATCGAAGCGCCCTGAAATAGCAGTACCTGGCGCGCCGATTGCGCCCGTCGGTCACCCAGCGCGATGTTGTATTCACGGCTACCGCGCTCGTCGCTATGACCTTCCAGCCGAACGCTGACATTACCGTTGCCGGCAACGAAATTACCGTGGGCTTCCAGAATCGAGAGGGATTCGTCGGTTAGCTTTGCGCTATCGAATTCAAAATAAATGGTGCGATTCGCCAGTATTCCCTCGGTCTGCTCCAGCAGCTCCTCTGCGCTCAGCGGTTCATCGCTTATCGCGGTCGCCGCAGCACCCTCCGAGTCATCGGCAATAGCGCCATCGGTCACTTCCCCCTGAAATTGCTGATCGGCGCCATCGTCCTGGATGGGTTGTTCCTGCGTGGTCGCGCAAGCACTTAGCAATAGAACCAAAATGCCAAGCAGGTATAGCCTGTTATTTAAGAATTTTCGTTTCATACTCAATTTGCTCCCGTACCCACATTCGATTACCGTTTACGTTTATAAGGACCCCAAACCGGCTCGCGTATGTCGCCGGACTGGTCTGATAGCCTGTGTTTCGCACGCCCATCGACTGAAACCGCGAATAACACACCATTATTACCGCTTGTCGACGCGTATAACACCATTTTTCCATTCGGTGAGAACGAGGGCGACTCGTCCAGCGCACCGTCGGTCAACACCGTCAAATTACCGGTTTGACGCTCATACTGCGCTATTTTATATTGTCCGCGTTCGCCATTCACCATCGCGATATACTTGCCATCCGGCGAGACGCTCGCCGCCGAGTTATATCGACCTTCGAACGTGACTCGTTTCGGCTTTCCACCGCTAGCCGGTATTTCGTACAATTGGGGCGAACCGCTTCGATTCGAGGTGAATATAATGGATTTACCATTTTCACTCCATACGGGCTCGGTATCGATACCGCGATGGCGGGTCAATCGACGCAGGCGCTTGCTGGCAATATTCATCACGTATATATCCGCCCCACCATCTTTCGATAATACCAGCGCGAGATTTTTTCCGTCGGGTGACCAGCTAGGCGCGCCGTTGATCCCCTTGAAGCCTGAAATTTTGCTGCGTTTTGCCGATGCAAGGTGCTGGATAAAAATTTCCGGTCTTTTATTTTCGAATGAAACGTAGGCCAGTGACTGGCCGTCCGGGGACCAGCTTGGGGACATCAATGGCTCGTCGGATTCAAGCACCGTTTGGGCATTAAAACCATCGGTATCGGCGACTTGAAGGATATATTTCCGCGCCTCGTCGGTTTGTGCTTTGATATAGGCGATACGGGTATTAAACGCGCCACGAGTGCCGGTAATCTGCTCGTAGATCAAATCGCTGATTTCATGCGCCGAGGACCGCATTTTACGCTTCTTTACCGGCAGGCTATAACCCAATATCTGTTTTTGTTTGAGCACATCGAGCAATTGAAACTGGATATCGTACTGGCCCGAATCTTTTGGAAAAATTCGACCGACCACCAGGTATTCCACGCCAGCAGCACGCCAGCGCGAGTAGCGCACCTGCGCACTATAATTCGGTTGACCCACCAATGCCTTACGATCCATCGCCTTGAATATACCGCTACGGTTTAAGTCATTGGCGACGATTTCAGCCACGTCTGCGGGTGGCCTGGCATTGAGTTTGGATATATCGAAGGGTACCACCGCGATTGGCAACGCACCTTCGACACCCTCGGTGATTTCGATCGTCAGCGCAGCGAGTGCTACTCCTGGAATCGACATCCACACCAGGATTAAAAACAGATATTTCAAGCGTCTATTCATCTTATGGTTTTATCTTCTAAGCGTTAGCCCGGAGTGAACAGGAAATTCAACTCGCGGTCAAACAAGGCAGGATCACCCGGCTCCGGAAGTGGTTCAGCCTTGTATACTGCGTTTTCGATCGACCGCTTGTAAGTGTTCGAACCACCCTCGCAGTCTCCGATGGTTACTTTCAGTATTATACCACCAGGCCCCTGTATGACCCTTACTTCGCAAACGGGCATTTTCCCACTTCCCTGGGGCCGTAGCCAGTTACGTTTGATCTTTTGTCCGATCGCGCGCTTGTAGGCAGCTCGCAATGAATTCAGGCGACTCTGCGTTTCTTCGGCTTCGAGACTGGCCTTAAGTTCCGCTTCCTGGCGTTTTCTTTCCTGTTCGGCGCGCATCCGCTCCTCGGCTTCCTGTTTTTTCTTTGCCTCCTCCTGTCGTTTCTTTTCCTCTTCCTGACGTTTTTGTGCGGCCAACTTCTCCTGCTCCAGTTTTTTCAGGCGCTCCTGCTCCTCTCTTTCTTCGGCCAGCGCCTGATCTTTCTTTTTTTGCTCCTCTGCCTTACGTTTGGCTTCCGCTTCCTGCTGTTTCTGCAATTCGGCTTTCTTCTTCGCCTCGGCCAGTTTCCTGGCTGACTCTTTCTTCATTTTTTTCGCTTCGGCCTTGCGCTTTTTTTCTTCCACCTGCTTGCGTTTTAGTGCCTCTGCCTTTTCCTTTTTAGCCAGGGCCTGCCTTTTCTTTTCCAGCTCCTGCTGTTTCCTGGCCTCCTGCTCCTGCTGTTTCTTACGCTTCCTCTGTTCTAGCTGCTGTTGATTGACGACTTCCGCTTTAACGGTTTTCGCCACTTCTCCCTGCTTAACCAGATTCGGGCTGTCGGCAGATTCGAAGTTAATAATAAAGGCGCCCAGCACCAGGACGTGCAGCGCTATCGAGATCAAAATCGCCTTTGGATGCTTGAAGAGATCTGACAGCACTAATTAGCTTCCTCCGGCTCGGTTACCAGACCCACCGACTCGACATCGGCCTGTTGCAGCAATACCAGTGTTTTTACCACGTTTTGATAAGGCCCCTGAGCGTCACCACGAACCATGACCGGTCGGCTCGGTTGTTTACGCAGGGCCGCGGCCACCTGGTCGACTAGCGAAGCGGAATCGATGTTCGAATCAGGCTGGCTGGCTATATTAAGGTACATGCGTCCTTTGGAGTCGATAGTGATTACGATCGGCTCGGGACTATCCAGTTCCAGTGGATTGGCTGGCGCAGTTGGCAGGTCGACGTCCACGCCCTGTTTCAACAGGGGCGCCGTAACCATGAAGATGATCAACAGCACCAGCATGACGTCGATGTAGGGAACGACATTTATTTCTGACACCAGGCGGCGCCTGGAATGGCCGGGTCGAGCCATGTTATGGGCATCTCATTTTGAAAGAGTACCGGTCATTAATCGTGCCTGTTTATTTAGGCGCCTGCGCCTGCCGCTGCAAGATGCCGGTAAATTCCTCGAGGAAATTTTCGTAGCGGGTCAACATTTCGTCGACTTCGGTAGCAAATTTGTTATAGGCGATTACCGCTGGAATAGCCGCCAACAACCCCATCGCGGTCGCGACCAGCGCCTCTGAAATTCCGGGGGCAACCATCGCCAGCGTCGCCTGGCGCACACCCTCAAGCGAGCGAAACGATTCCATAATGCCCCACACGGTACCGAACAGGCCCACGTACGGACTGACCGAACCGACGGTAGCGAGAAACGACAGGTTACTATCGAGTACTTCGATTTCACGCGACATCGAAACTTTCATCGCGCGGTGGGCCGAACGAACGACCGCATTATTATCCAGCTCCGCCTTTCTCGCACGGGCAAATTCACGGAAACCGTTTTCGAATATCGCTTCCAGCCCGAAGCGTTTTTCCTGACGCACACTGAGCTGTGCAAATAAATCGCTGAGATTGATACCCGACCAGAAACGCCCCTCGAAAGTTTTGGCCTCGGTCTGGCTTTGCCTGATATAACCTTGCTTGACAAACATCAGCGCCCAGGAGGCAACCGAGGCAATCAACAAAATGGCGAGCACCAGCTGAACCGGAATACTGGCGTTCATGACCAGAGCTAACAGGGAAGTATCATTCATATTTTTCTATTTGCTCGTACTGTATATCGCGTTTGTGGATTTCATTACAGGAACCTGTGGTCCCGGTCTACAGGTCAATTTCACCCTGACTTTTGCGCTTGAGCCCGAAGTGAGAATAAGCCCGCGATGTTACCACACGGCCGCGCGGGGTTCTCATCACGAAACCCTGTTGAATCAGGTAGGGCTCGATCACATCTTCAATGGTACCTCGCTCCTCGCCGATCGCAGCCGCGAGGCTTTCTATTCCCACGGGTCCACCATCGAATTTTTCAATCAGCGCTAAAATCAGGCGCCGATCCATATGATCGAGGCCGGTATGGTCTACCTTGAGCATCTCGAGTGCGGCCTTTGCAGTTTCGACATCGATCACACCATCGGCCTTTACCTCGGCGTAATCACGCGCGCGCCGGAGCAGGCGATTGGCTATCCTCGGCGTACCCCTCGAACGCTCCGCCAGTTCCGATGCGCCCCCCTCGCCCATTTCGATTTTGAGCAAATTCGCCGAGCGCCTGACTATCGTGCTTAACTCCTCGCCCGAGTAAAATTCCAGCCGCTGCACGATGCCGAATCGATCGCGCAATGGCGAGGTCAAAAGACCCGCACGGGTGGTCGCACCGACCAGCGTAAAAGGTGGCAGGTCGAGCTTGATCGATCTTGCCGCCGGGCCTTCGCCGATCATGATATCGAGCTGAAAATCTTCGAGCGCCGGGTAAAGTATTTCTTCGACTACCGGGCTGAGCCGGTGGATTTCGTCGATAAACAGTACGTCGTGCGCTTCCAGGTTGGTCAGGATCGCGGCCAGATCGCCGGGGCGCTCCAGCACCGGGCCTGAGGTCTGGCGCAAACCTACCTGCATTTCATGTGCGATAATGTGCGACAGCGTCGTTTTTCCGAGACCGGGCGGCCCGAATATCAGCACATGGTCGAGCGCCTCGCCTCGATTTTTGGCAGCGGTGATAAAAATTTCCATCTGCTCGCAAACTTCCGTCTGCCCGACATAATCAACCAGGCGCTTTGGCCGTAACGCCCTGTCCTGCGAGAGTTCATCGCTGATCGCTTCCGGGTCGATGAGACGTTGTTCGTTCATTAGCGGTTAACGGAGGCTTGCAGGGCCTTTTTAATCAGGGCTGCGGCGCTCAGCTTCGCATCCTGGCCGGACTCCACCTGCCGGATCATTTTTTCCGCATCGATCGGTTTATAGCCGAGCGCCTGCAGCGCCTCGATCGCTTCACTTTTGTGCGAGCGTACGGACCCCATGGCCAAAGCGCCATCGCCACTGGCGGGTTGGCTGGCAGGGATAAGATCGTCCAGCTTGTCGCGCATTTCGATGATCAGGCGTTCGGCTGTCTTCTTGCCGACCCCGGGAAGCCGGGTCAGCGCGGCTACATCATTTTGTGAGACGCACAATGCGAACTCCCGGTTGTCGATACCAGACAAAATAGTAAGCGCCATTTTCGCACCCACACCACTGATGCGAATCAGTTGGCGAAACAGTTTGCGCTCCTGCTCACTGTTAAATCCGATCAGGGTATGCGAATCTTCTTTTACCTGCAGATGGGTCCAGATTGCGACCTGCTCACCAACCTCGGGCAACTGGTAAAAGGTAGTCATCGAAACATCGACTTCATAGCCGACACCACGGCAGTCGACTAATATCTGGGGGGCGCGTTTTGCGGACAGTATGCCTGTCAATCGACCGATCATCTGCGGCTGGTTCTCCGGCGTTTTAGCATTTTCGCGTCTATCCCGATTTTTTGCTGCGTAGCATAAAATTGTGCATGGCAAATAGCAATCGCCAGTCCATCGGCCTCGTCTTCCTGCAACGGCCTGCGTAAACCAAGCAAATGTTTGACCATGTGCTGAACCTGGACTTTGGTTGCGGCGCCCTTGCCCACCACGGCCTGCTTGATTTCTCGTGGGGCATACTCGGCAATGTCAAGTCCTGCCTGGTAGGCAGCGCAAATTGCCGCGCCACGCGCCTGTCCGAGTTTTAGCGCTGAATCTGCATTGCGGTGCATAAAAACCTGCTCGATACTCATGTG
>JBGMRM010000063.1:0-7656 GCA_048061415.1 Gammaproteobacteria bacterium
TATTTCAATCAGTCATCATTTCAACTTTAGGCTGAATCCGTGACTTCAATGCGAAATAATGGAGTCACGGAATTGGGTTTAAGCTGACGGCAAAAATTATGTACTTACCAAAGCCATTGGAAGACAAGGTCACGGTTCCTTACCTCAAAAAGCTCAAGCAAAAAGGGGAAAAGTTTGCCTGTCTTACCGCCTACGACTACAGCTTCGCCAGACTGATTGAACAGTGCGGCGTGGAAGTGGTTCTGGTCGGTGATTCACTGGGTATGGTGATACAGGGGCACGACACCACTATCCCGGTTAGCCTGGCCGATATCGAATACCATGCGACCACGGTAAAGGCGGGCCTACAAAACGCGATGTTGATGATCGACATGCCTTTTGGTTCGCTGAACTCACCGCAACAGGCGCTGGATAACGCGAGCGAACTGCTCAAGGAAACTCAGGCGCAGGTAGTTAAGCTGGAAGGTGGGATCACCCAGCTCAAGACCGTCGAGATGCTGTCTAATTTCGGCATCGCCTGTTGCGCGCATTTGGGTTTACAGCCACAGATGGTTCACAAGATGGGGGGCTATCGCATTCAGGGCAAAGCCAAAAGTGCGGCGCAACAGATGGTCGAAACCGCTAGCGAGCTGCAACAGGCCGGCGCTGACCTGTTATTACTCGAATGCGTGCCTGCAGCACTGGCCACCGAAATTACCCAGCAACTGGATATCCCGGTCATCGGCATCGGGGCAGGGGTCGATGTAGACGGTCAGATTCTGGTGTTACATGATATCCTGAATGTGACCGATGGTAAGAAACCAAAATTTTCGAAGAATTTCATGCAGGATCAGACCAGCATTCAGGGCGCGGTCAGCCGCTATGTAACCGAGGTCAAACGAGGGCAGTTTCCCGACCAGTCACATAGTTTTTAAACGCCATACGGAAAACCTATGTATCAGGCCACTTCGGTAAGCGAGCTACGACATTATATCCAGCACTGGAGAGACCATGGGGAATCGATAGCATTCATTCCCACCATGGGGAACCTGCATCAGGGTCATTTATCGCTAATCGAAAAGGGTCAGTCGCTTTGCGATCGCTCGATCTGCAGTATATTCGTGAACCCGATGCAGTTTGGGCCCAACGAGGATTTTAATCACTATCCCCGAACCCTGGAACAGGACATCGAGCAGCTCGAATCGATTGGCTGCGACCTGGCGTATCTGCCGGCCGCCTCAGAACTCTACCCGCAGGGACTCGATAAAATTACCCAGGTCAGGGTAACCGACCTGACCGAAATTTTCGAAGGCGCGCATCGGCCTGGTCACTTTACCGGGGTCTCCACTATCGTGTTAAAGCTTTTGAATATCGTTAAACCCGACATTTCCGTGTTTGGCAAAAAAGATTTTCAACAGTACTGCGTGATCCGTAAAATGGCGCAGGATCTGAACCTTGAAGTCGATATCATAGGCTCCGAAACGACGCGCGAAACCAGCGGCCTCGCGACCAGCTCGCGTAATCGCTACCTGAGCGAAGATCAAAAAGCGCTGGCCCCGCTGATTTATCAAACTCTTAAAGATTCGGTTACCCGTATCGCCGAGGGCGAAACAAACTTTAAGCGACTCGAACAGGAGGCCACCGAGCGGCTCGGGCAGGCTGGATTCGAAGTCGATTATTTTTGCGTATGCAGTGCCGAGACGCTCAAACCAGCCTCCGCCGAAGACCGAAGGCTGGTCATCCTGGTGACCGCCCGCCTCGGAGATACCCGGCTACTCGATAATATCGAAATCGATCTCGGGTAACCCGATTTCGCCTATGCCATCGTACAGTGACCAGGCCGGGGGGCGTAACCGCCGGTATATTTTTACAGGAACGTTGTAAACCGTCCGTGGGCGCTCTCACGCGACATAACCGCCATGGATAGTGGAAATGCAGTAGGGCTGCCCGGAGCAGCCCCTGCCCATGTCGCGCAAGGCCCTGTAAAAACATACCGGCGGTTACGCCTTGATGTCCAGGCTCAGAAATTATTCTGATTAGTATGCGGATTCTAGCTGGTATAAACCGCGCATCGATTCGATTCGTTCGATGACCTTGCGGCGTAGTTGTGGCGGTTGTATCACTTCTACATCGGCGCCATACCTGAGAATATCCATGATCAATTCGGTGTCCTGGCTGTAGGGTATTTGCAGCAGGTAATAACCAGATTCGTCGTATTCGCCTTTTTGCTGCGGGTGCCATTGTTCTCGCGATACCCATCGAGCCAGCCTCGGGCTAAAGCGTAATACGGCTTCGCTGGTTTCAGCGCCCGAGAAAATTCCATAGCCGCTCTCCAGTTCCTGATCGAGGATATCTTCGTCTACATCCATGGCGGTCTGCTGCCCAATTTCCAGTCGCAAAATGGCATCGACCGAAAAACTACGCAATGCATTTCTGAGGTGGCACCAACTGTCGAGGTACCAGTTATCGCGGTAGTAAATTAACCGTTGCGGTGAGATTTCGCGACTGGTTTCACTATCGTCCGAACGGTTATAGTAAACCAGGGACAGGCGTTTGCGCGTGAGCAAGGCCTGGCTGATGAGCTGGAAATATTCGCTATTATAGGCTTTCGCGGTGGCCGGCAGGATACGGATACGTTTCGCAATTTCCTCGACGCTGTGGCCGCCATCGTCCAGCAACATACGAATGCGCGAACGCAGGGGCTTGATATGCTTTGACAATACCCCCGGTTGCAGGTTTTCCAGCAACGCGTCCATGCTCAACAATGCCTGTATCTCGCTGGTATTAAACCACAGGCCAGGTAACTGGTACTGCTCTGCCCCGGGCTCGCTGTAGTCGTAACTATAACCGGATCGTTCGCGATCCCAGACCACAGGGGCGTTTAGACGATCGCGCATATACTCGAGGTCACGCTTGAAAGTGGCGGGTGACACTTCGAGAGCATCCAGAAACTGGGCCCGCGTTACTGCCTTCTGCCTGGTCAGCATCTGGTCGATGGTATGAAAGCGCTCGGTTCGATCCATAGGTAATTCCTGTACTGGCTCACCTTATGAGCTACTGGTGCAGGCATAATACCACGGTCGCCATTTAAACCGGGGAAATCCATGCCTTTGCTCAGCTCGCTCCTATTCAGGATAAGCGCTTATTGCCGTTGTCGCATTATCAATGGGCCCAATCAGATGCCTTACCTGGAACGCTATCACCTGTTTCGCCTGCCCTTTGGTTACCAGGTATATCTACACCGATTCGTCGCCAGCGACCCGGGTCGCGGTTTGCATAATCATCCCTGGAACAGGGCATTCTCGCTGGTTTTGAGTGGGCAATATGAGGAAATCCGCATGGCAAACGCGCGGGCAGATCACGAAATTCTGAGCAGACGCATCGGCGCCGGGCATCTGAACTGGATCGATGGTTCGGTATTCCATCGTATCAACCTGATCGAAAATACCGAATCCTGGACCCTGTTCGTACACGGACCAAAAGCCAAAACCTGGGGTTTTTGGCAAAACCGGGGGCGGCGGTATGCCTTCCATGATCACGACAGTTTGCTGGATCAGGGCAGTTTCCCTTTATGGTGGGAAACGGCGCCCCGGCCCGTCGATTGCCCGTCGATGCGCCAGCCGGCGAGTGGTGCGCCCGAACACTGCTTGCAAACCTGAACCTGGCTGGGAAACTACTGCTTCAGATACCCTGCGTGATACTCGATATGCTCGCCGATGAAGCTCGCGATGAAATGATAGCTGTGGTCGTAGCCGGGTTGCATACGGATGGTACAGGGTTGACCCTGAGCATCGCAGGCGGCCCGCAGATTTTCAGGCAGTAATTGCCCCTCGTGCAGAAACTCGTCCGCCTCTCCCTGGTCGATCAATATGTCCCCCACTTTGGCGCCGTTATTGATCAGGCAGGCGGCGTCATAAGCCTCCCAGGCTGCGCGATCGTCGCCCAGATATAAACCAAAACAACCCTGCCCCCAACCGCAGGCGACCGGGTTGGTTATGGGTGCAAACGCCGAAACCGAGCGGAACGCATCTGGATTCTTGAGCGCACAGATCAACGCACCGTGCCCACCCATAGAATGCCCACTGACCGACTTCAGACCCGCTATCAGGGGCAAGTTGCTTTCGACCAGCGCAGGTAACTCAGCGGTGACATAGTCGTACATATGATAATGCTTCGACCAGGGGGCCTGGGTAGCATTGACGTAAAAACCAGCACCCTGGCCGAGATCGTATCGATCGGGTTCATCGTCGACCCTGTCGCCGCGAGGGCTAGTGTCGGGAAATACGAGCGCGATGCCCTGCGCCGCGGCGAAGTGCTGCGCGCCCGCCTTGGTGCGCGCATTATCGTCCGTACAGGTTAAACCGGATAACCAGTAAAGCGTGGGTACTTTTTCGTCCTCCGCCTGCGGTGGCAGGTAGACCGAAAAAGTCATTTCGCACTGGCAGGCGCTGGAATCGTGCGCATAGCGATTCAAATAGCCACCGCTTTCCCTGATGCTTTCTATCTCTTTCATCGATGTGCGGGCCAGGCCTTAAAAAACGATGACCGAGCGAATACTTTCCCCGCTGTGCATCAGGTCGAATGCGCGATTGATATCCTCCAGTGGCATGGTGTGCGTGACCATCTTATCGAGTTCGATTTCACCCGACAGGTAGCGGTCGACGTAGCCGGGTAGTTCGCTTCTACCCTTCACACCACCAAATGCGGTACCCTGCCATTTTCGACCGACTACCAGATTAAAGGGCCGGGTTTTGATCTCTTCGCCCGCGCCAGCGACACCGATCACGGTGGCTACGCCCCAGCCCATGTGGGTGCACTCCAGCGCATCGCGCATGACGTGTACATTACCGATACATTCGAACGAGTAGTCTACGCCGCCTCCGGTCATTTCCTGTATGTATTCGCTTAATGACCCATCGACTTCGTTCGGATTAACAAAGTCGGTAGCGCCGAGAGATTGTGCGAATTCCCATTTTCCCGGGTTGATATCTATCGCAAGAATGCGTCCCGCCCCTGCCATCACCGAACCCTGAATCACCGACAGACCGATACCGCCCAGCCCAAAAACCGCTACCGAAGCACCTGACTCGACTTTAGCCGTATTCATCACCGCACCGATGCCGGTGGTAACACCACAGCCGAGCAGGCAAACCTTGTCGAGCGGTGCGCCGGGATTGATCTTCGCGAGCGCGATTTCCGGCACCACGGTGTATTCGGAAAATGTGGAGCAACCCATGTAATGATAGATATCCCTGCCATTTTGTGAAAACCGCCGCGTACCATCGGGCATATAACCGGTCCATACGGTGGCAGCGATCGACTGGCATAAATTAGATTTGCCCGAGCGGCAAAAGTCACATTCACCGCATTCGGGAATGTACAGCGGGATGACATGGTCACCGGGCTTCAAACCCCTGACGCCAGGCCCGCACTCGACCACTTCGCAGCCGCCTTCATGACCCAGGATGGCTGGAAAAGCCCCTTCGGGGTCATTCCCCGACAGGGTAAAGGCATCGGTATGGCAAACGCCTGAAGCGACCACCTTGAGCAGGACTTCGCCCTCGCGTGGTCCCGCGACCTCGACCTCTTCAATTTGCAGGGGTTTTTTAGGCTCCCATGCGACTGCGGCTTTACATTTCATTGGTTAGCCTCCTGTTAATCGGCCCGGATTGATCGGTTTGCACGCAGACTAATTTGAATGGGATTCGCAGTCAATACACTATTTTTCTCTGGGAAAATTGAATTTATCGCATTTATGGCGCTCAAATAGTCCAGGCTAACTTCGAGGAATTCTCATGCGATACGACTGGCTTAAGCAGAATCGAACTCCAGTAGTGCTGGTATTGTCTTTGGGCGTGCTGGTCGCATTTTATAGTGTGCTCGCGGCGCCTAAAAATGGCTTCGATGTTTCCAATGCGACGGTTCCCGCCGACGAAATTCTGGCTGGAGGCCCGCCCAGAGATGGGATACCCGCGATCACGAACCCAAAACTACTGAGCGCGAGCGAAGCCAGCTACCTGTCGCCAGATGATCGCGTGCTTGGCATCACGCTGAATGGCGAATCCCGCGCCTACCCCATCTCCATATTGAACTGGCACGAAATCATAAACGACCAGATTAAAGGCGAACGTTTTGCCATCACCTATTGCCCGCTCTGCGGTACCGGGGTCGCATTTTCCGCCGAGGTGGGTGGTCAGCTGATGAATTTCGGTGTTTCGGGCCTGCTGTATAACAGCAATGTACTCCTGTACGACAGGAAAACCGAATCCCTGTGGTCGCAAATTATGGGAATAGCGGTTTCAGGAAAAATGGTGGGAGAAAAACTAACCTCGATCCCAATCAGCCACACCACCTGGAAAGACTGGCTGCAAAAGAACCCCGATACGCTGGTATTATCGACCAACACCGGGTTTTCGCGCGACTACACACGAAATCCTTACGCGGGTTATGAGCGCTCCAGGCAGCTTTATTTCGAGGTCAATAATCGCGCGCCGAGTAACTACCACCCAAAAGAGCAGGTGATTGGACTCGACATCGATGGTGTGTATAAAGCCTACCCATTCATCGAGCTGGAAAAAAATGGTAAATCGCAATTCACCGATACTATCAATGGCAAGGCGATTACAGTCAACTGGGATAGTATTAACCGTTCTGTTTCGATTACCGATAGTTCGGGGAGCGAAATTCCCAGTATCGATGGTTACTGGTTTTCCTGGTTTGCCTTTCATCCGGATACACAGGTTTTTACCGGCAGCTAAAGTCTAAAAATAAGTTTTCATACACACGATTGACCCGGGCCTTAAGTTTTTCCCGGTTCAATCGCTCATTCCAGGCATTCATCCTGGATTAATACCCTGCCTGCTAGCATTTAAATCGATATGGCCGCTCGCTGTAGGCGGTCTATTGTGACAAAATAATTTCATTTTCCATATTTCAATCATTTTGCTTTTGAAACGCTATTTATTAGTTTCCAGCCTGGTCCTGAGCGCGCTATTTTCACGCGTTGAGGCCCAGGAGGACTGGAATTTGTGCCGAAATCCTGTCTACGAGCCTGTCCCGTCTCCGGAAGGCGAGGGGCTATCCAGTGAAATTGAAGCGGAAAGCGTAACCCGCACCGCAGAAGATTTGCTTCTTTTCAGCGGTCAGGTTCAGTTAATCCGAGGAAACGAAAAAATCCAGGCCGACGAATTGATCATCGACAACCAGACCGAACGATTGCAGGCAACCGGCGAGGTGACATTCGAGAGCCCGGAATATCGC
The DNA here is from genome assembly GCA_048061415.1 of Gammaproteobacteria bacterium. Lineage (GTDB taxonomy): Bacteria > Pseudomonadota > Gammaproteobacteria. Next base: position 7,240 of record JBGMRM010000063.1, read on the forward strand.
CTGCAAACCGATAGCCTGAGCATGGATCAAAAAGCCGATACGGCGAGGTTCGGCGCTTCCGAGTTTCAACTTCCAGATAAGCACGCGCGCGGGTCGGCCCGCGAAATTGAAAAATTTGACTCGTCGCGTAGCCGCTTCAAGGATATCCTCTACACTGCCTGCGACCCGGGAAACAACGACTGGTACCTGACCGGTAGTCAGCTCGATCTCGACCAGGAAAGCGGCCGTGGTACCGCAAAAAACGCGACCCTTTATTTTAAAGGGGTACCGATTTTCTACCTGCCCTACATCATGTTTCCGATCGATGATCGTAGGATGTCGGGCGTTCTGACCCCTTTGCTTGGCTATTCACAGGAAAATGGATCCAGCATTGCCGTTCCATACTACTGGAATATAGCAGCCAACGCAGATGCGACC
>JBGMRM010000064.1:0-7610 GCA_048061415.1 Gammaproteobacteria bacterium
TCATTGCAGAACCTTCCTTAGCTATGGATAGAAACGCCCTTAGGCGTTATTCATCCTCAGTTTAATCCAAAAAATCGCCGGGTTCCAGGCTGTTGGTTCGTTCTACAAAATTATCAATCTATACTGTCTACTGCAAATGCCAGTCGAGTGGCCCAGGCCTCTTCGGTAATGTGCGATTCGCTATAGCAACGCCCGGTTTTATTTTGACGCCGCTTTGGCCGCAAACTTGCCCAGCGCACCAGCAACCTTTTCAAGTACCTTATCGCAGCCCTGTATATTGTGGCGAGCGGCCAGATATTTCGGGTCGTTATATGACAACCATACCTGTCCGGCGCCGTCTTCCCAGATCAGGGCCTTCTGCGGAAGGTCTATGGCGACGCTTTGAGCACATAGCATTAGCGGCGTACCCACCTTTGGATTGCCAAAAATGACCAGTTCTGTCGGGCGTAGATCCTTGCCGACGGCCTTTGCGGCCGCGGCGTGATCGATACGTGTAAATACCTTCATTCCTTTGGACTTCAGCACTTTTTCCAGACGGTCCGCGGTCACTTTGACATCGTTCATACTCTTCACACTGATCAGGCCTTCATGGGCAAACAGTGTCGAGCTGAACAAGATCATCGAGATAAAACTGATTATTAATTTACGCATTGCTTATTTCTACTAAAGGATTGATTGATCGTTCCCGCCGGTTGTACGGGAACCGAAATTAAAGCCGGCAATTGCCGAGCTTTACCCGCCCGTCACAGGTGGGAAAAAAGCGACTTCGTCGCCATCGCTCACGGCGGTATCGCGTTCGCACATTTCCTGGTTTACCGCTACCAGAAACTTGATGTCTCCTGAAAATTCGCTGGCCCAGGGTTCGCCGCGGCCGATCAGCTGCCGGATGATTCCCTCTACTTTTTCAGACTCTCGGCCGTATTCCATATCTTCGGATTTAACACACAGGCTTTCGCTCAGTTTCGCGAAATAGAGGATTTTAATCATGCCATTCTCTCTGCTGGCTTAATTCCAGTCGAACAGTCGAATATCGACCAGATCGCCGACCGCGACACCATCGATATCCTCGGATAATACAATATAACAATTGGCCCGGCTCATCGAGGTGAGAATGCCCGACCCCTGCTGCCCGGATTTGCTCACCTGCCAGTTGTTGTTTGCATCCAGCGAGGCCACGCCGCGCTGGATTTCGTAGCGCCCGGGTTTTTTTCGCAATTTCTCCTGCGACACCGCTTTCAATAGTGTTGGAGTAGATGCGCGAGCGCCAGAAAGTTTTCTGATCGCCGGTATGACAAACAGATCGAAGGTGACCATAACCGCCACCGGATTTCCGGGTAGCCCCATGAATATCCTACCCTCGATGGATCCAAAGGTCAGGGGTCGGCCCGGCTTGATCGCTATTTTCCAAAATTCGATCTCTCCGATGTCCTCGAGCACCGTTTTGATGTAATCCGCTTCGCCCACCGAAACACCGCCGGTCGAGATGATCAAATCGGCCACCGTGGCGGCCTCGCTCAGAGCCCTTCGGATTTTGTCCGGTTGATCTGGAATGACACCGAGATCGAGTATTTCCACCGGCAAATGCGCGAGCATGCCGTACAGTGTGTACCGGTTGCTGTCGTAAATCTGGCCATTTTCGAGCGGTTTTCCGATCGAAACCAGTTCATCGCCGGTAGACAGGTATGCGACAACCGGTTTACGAAAGACTTTTAGCGAACCGATTCCGAGCGATGCCAGAACGCCCAGGTGAGCCGGGTTGATGCTGGCGCCCTGCAGCAGCACCAACGCACCCTGCTCAATATCTTCGCCGGCGCGGCGTGTATTTTCGCCCGGGCGGTGACCCGTTCCAATACGAATCTTGCCGTTTTCGAGTTGCTCGGCCTGCTCCTGCATGATCACCGTATCGGCGCCCTCGGGGATCAGCGCGCCGGTCATGATGCGCACGCACTGATTTTCACCGCAGACCGCATCGAAAGGCTTGCCGGCATAAGCAACACCGATCTCTTCGAATTCAGTGATACCCTGTTTCGGCAGCCTTGCACCCGGCACCGCAAAGCCATCCATCGCCGAATTGGTATGGCCCGGTACGTCGATTGGAGAATCGACCGACTCACTACTGATACGACCCAGGCATTCCTTCAGGGGTAATTCTTCGTGCTCGTCCAGCGTGGTGATCGTGGCTTCGATGCGCTCGAGCGCCTGTGCGACGCTGATCGATTCTGCATCGACTGCATCCGCGCAGCTCGGAGAAGTAGTAAGGGTCGAATTCATTTTGTCAATGGGTCAAATGTTTGAATGCTGTTATTGAGACACAGACGGCGGGAAAATGGTAGAGGCAGGGCCCAATAATCGTGATTTTTTATGATCTGGACAGGGTCATCCCTGCAGAAATTAAATGGGACCACTGCCGAATAAATAACCTACCAAAGTATGGGGTTGCAATGACATTTCTATTCATACTATTATGATTTGTTACAGTGGATACTTTAAGAAAATTCACAGATGATCCAGAGCTCTTGCGCAGGGGTCCGAATATAACAACCGGAGGATAAAAATGCAGAAATCTCTTCATATCGACCCGGGTAAATGTACCGGCTGTCTACAGTGCGAGATGGCGTGTTCTTATGAACATACGGGTACGTTCAACCCATCCCGATCCTTTATCAAGGTATTCACGTTTCACGACGAGGGGAGGTTTGCACCCTATACCTGTACCCAATGCGATGAAGCCTGGTGCCAGCGAGCCTGCCCGGTCGATGCGATCAGCGTCGATATGGCAACCGGCGCCAAGGTCATTTCAGACGATAAATGCGTGGGTTGCAAGGTTTGCACCATCGCCTGTCCTTTCGGAACCGTGAATTACTCTCAGGCTACCGGCAAGGTAGTCAAATGCGATCTTTGCGGCGGTGACCCCGAATGTGCGAAGGCCTGCCCCACCGATGCGATTACTTATGTTGATTCGGACTGGACTGGTTACGACCGAATGATGGCCTCGGCCGCGAAGAGTCTGCCATCCGCTGAAGCCACCCATTAAATCGAGAGGAAACCAATCATGTCCTGGACAAGAAAAATTCTGAGGGTCGATCTCTCAAAAGGTAGCTGTACTCCCGAAGCGCTCAATATGGACTGGGCCAAAGAATATCTCGGCCAACGCGGACTGGCGTCAAAATATTTAAGCGAAGAAGTCGACCCGAAGTGCGATGCGCTCGGGCCAGACAATAAACTCATCATGGCCACCGGCCCATTAACCGGTACGATGGCGTCCACAGCAGGGCGCTATTCGGTGGTATGCAAAAGCCCGCTTACCGGCGCAATCGCCGCTTCCAATTCAGGTGGATTTATCGGCGCAGAGATGAAATTTGCCGGTTGGGATATGATTATTTTCGAAGGCAAATCAAAAAAACCGGTTTATCTGCTGATTCAGGATGACAAGGTTGAACTGCGTTCCGCCGATGCTATCTGGGGTAAATCTGCCTGGGAAACCGACGATATTTTGCATACGGTGCATCAGGATGCGCAAATGCGCATCGCCTGTATCGGTCGCACCGCTGAAGCGGGCTGCCTGTACTCGGGGGTGATGAATGACAAGCACCGCGCCGCAGGGCGTTCCGGTGTCGGCACCGTAATGGCCTCGAAGAACCTGAAAGCGGTTGCGATTCGGGGTACTCAAGGCATCGGTAATCTGGAAGATGCGAAAAAATTCATGGACGCTGTCGATGCTGGCAAACAGGTGCTGGCAGAAAACGCGGTAACCGGGGAAGGCCTACCCGCATACGGTACGCAGATATTGATGAACGTTATCAATGGTGTGGGCGGTTTACCTGCTCACAACATGCGTGATGTAGGCTTCGCGGGCGCGGAAAATATTTCTGCCGAAGCAATGGCTGAACCCAGGAAAAGCGATGGTAAGCCCAATTTGACTACCAAGGCGGGGTGCTTTAGTTGCACCATCGCCTGTGGACGGATCTCGACAGTAGACAAGACACACTTTTCGGTTAAGGACAAACCCCAGTATCACGGTGCTTCCGGTGGTCTCGAATACGAAGCCGCCTGGGCGTTGGGCGCCGATACCGGGATAGACGATCTGGATGCTTTAACCTATGTTAATTTCCTTTGCAACGAAGACGGTTTTGACCCGATTACCTTCGGAGCGACGGTGGGTGCGGCGATGGAAATGTTCGAAGATGGCGATATCACCACTAAAGATACTGGCGGTATCGAGCTCAAGTTTGGTTCGGCCGAAGCACTGGTCGCTGCCGCCGAACTACTCGTCAGTGGCGAAGGTTTTGCCAAAGAGCTGGCGCTCGGATCGAAGCGATTATGTGAAAAGTACAAACGTCCCGAACTATCGATGAGTGTCAAGGGTCAGGAATTTCCAGCCTACGACCCCAGGGGAATCCAGGGGATTGGTCTGGGTTATGCGACATCGAATCGAGGCGCCTGCCATTTACGGGGTTATACCATCGCCTCTGAAATTCTTGGCATTCCGGTCAAAACCGAACAGACCGATAGTGATGGCAAACCGGAACTGGTTAAGGCGTTTCAGGATGCCACCGCACTGGTCGATTCGGCGGGTCTGTGTCTTTTCACCACCTTTGCCTGGGGTATGGATAATATCGCGCCGCAAATCGATGCCGCCTGCGAGGGTGACTGGAGCGTGGAAAACTGTCTCGAAGTAGGGGAACGTATCTGGAACATGGAACGTCTGTTTAACCAGGCTGCCGGATTTACCGCCGACGACGACAAGTTGCCCAAGCGCTTGCTAGAGGAAGCAATAAAAGGCGGGCCCACCGACGGTCAGGTCAATCGCCTGGGTGAAATGTTGCCCAAGTACTACGAAGTGCGTGGCTGGACGCCGAAGGGTGAGGTAACCAAAGAGACGCTTAAACGCCTGTCCCTGTAAACCAATCGACCCCTCCCGCAACGCGGTGAGGGGTCGATTCCACAAAGAGCGCTGAATTATGCAACATATCATTATTGGTGCCGGTCCGGCGGGTGTGGTCGCCGCCGAGACACTGAGAAAGTCCGATCCCGCCGCTTCCATCACGATCATCGGCGATGAGCCGGAACCCCCTTATTCACGTATGGCGATACCCTATTTTCTGAGCGACAATATCGATGAATCCGGTAGTTATCTGCGCGATCCCTCCGAGCATTACAGCAAACAAAATATTGAACTGGTTCAACAGCGAGTCGAGAAAGTCGACTCGAAAGCCAGGCAGATCAAACTCGCCGATGGCAGCACGCGTGATTACGACAAACTGCTGCTAGCGACCGGTTCACGCCCGATAAGCCCGCCAATACCCGGACTGGATTTGCCCCAGGTTCACTCTTGCTGGACGCTGGAAGACGCGCGCCACATTATCGAACTGGCGCAGCCTGGGGCTAATGTGGTGTTAATCGGTGCAGGTTTCATCGGTTGCATCATTCTGGAGGCCCTGGTCAAGCGAGGTATCAAGCTAACGGTAGTCGAAACCGGAAACCGTATGGTCCCGCGCATGCTCAACGAAAAAGCAGGCGGCCTGCTCAAGCAGTGGTGTACTGCTAAGGGTATCGACGTGCATACCTCCTGTAGCGTGGAATCGGTTACGGAAGCAAAAAAAGGCGAGGTGCAGGTGAGCCTCAGCGATGGCAGTAAGCTGCCTGCGGCCCTGGTCATTACCGCTACTGGAGTAAAACCGAACGTGGAAATGCTCGAAGGCACCGGCATCAAGCTTGATCTCGGTGTATTGGTGAATCATTCGATGCAAACCAGCAATAGCGATGTTTATGCGGCGGGCGATGTGGCGCAGGGCATCGATTTTTCTACCGGGAATTTCGAAGTTCAGGCGATACAGCCGACAGCTAGTGACCATGGACGAATAGCGGCGCTGAATATGGCTGGAAACGTGACCGAGCATCATGGCACCTTGAATATGAACGTACTCGATACGCTGGGCCTGGTTTCCTGCTCCTTCGGGCTGTGGATGGGCGTCGACGGCGGCGCACAGGCCGAGTTGTATAATGCAGATGAATTTCAGTACATCAATCTACAGTTCGATGGCGATTGCCTGGTAGGCGCCAGCACGGTTGGCAAGACCCAGCATATTGGCGTATTACGTGGGCTGATCGAGTCCAAAATTCAGCTCGGGTCGTGGAAAGATCGGCTAATGAAAGATCCCACCTGCATCATGGAAGCTTATGTGGCCTGCACGCAGGAGCTCGGTTACAACTAAGTCTTGTTTATGAAAATGTACATCGAGTTTTATGCTTCATTGATGAAGTATTTGCCCCCGGGGAAATTGAGATTTCGGCGTGAAATTAAGGTTGATGATTCACTCATTCTGAATCGTTTAATTGAGCGTTATCATATTTCGACCGAAGAGGCCCATATCGTGCTGGTGAATGGCCATTTTGTCTGTGGTGAAGACCGGGAACAAAAGGCGCTGCAGGAAGATGACGTGGTATCAATCTGGCCACCGGTAGCCGGGGGATAAGCCAGTTGACCGATGCCAGTACTTCGCCTGACGTCGAAGTTATCGAATACGAAATGGGTTATGGGGCAGACGAATTCGGCAATGTTTTGCAAGGCCCATTTAGTGGCGAAAGATCAATTTATCGTTGCGAAACTATTGCCAGGCATCACTGGCGAATCAATCAAATAGACGCGCCAAACCTGTTAGAAATTCGAGTGCAGGAAATGCCAGCTCGCAGGCTTGGATTATTCGCCCTGCCTGTATTACAGGTGCGGTTTTATCCGCAACAGGCCGATGCAGAATTACAGGGCAAATTCTTCACCCGCTTTCATCAATACTTCCACAAGGGTGGAGGATGAACGAAGCACAGAGCGATCGCTATAGCCGTCAAATCCGCTTACCTCAAATAGGCGAGGCGGGGCAGCAGAAAATTCTCGACGCGAGCGCGCTGATTATTGGCATGGGCGGCCTCGGCTCACCGGCCGCACTGTACCTGGCCGCAGCCGGAACTGGCAAGCTCGTTGTCAGCGACTACGACGTCGTCGAAGAATCGAACCTGCAGCGCCAGATTATCCATACCAGCGCCTCGATCGGAGAGCTTAAGGCCGACTCGGCGAAACGCGCTATCGAAGCACTCAATCCTGACTGTGATGTCGAATCGATTAATTACCAGATCGATGGCGATGAATTGAAGTCGATCATCGACAGGGTCGATATCGTACTGGATTGCACCGATAATTTTCCAACCCGTTTCGAAGTCAATCGCGCCTGCGTAGAGACCGGCACGCCGATGGTGTCCGGTGCGGCGATTCGGCTCGAAGGCCAGATCATGAATTACCAGCCCGGTGTCGGAGGCCCCTGTTACCAGTGCCTGTATACGCAGGTGTACGAGAATGCCGAAACCTGCGAAATGGAGGGCATACTGGGCCCGGTGGTCGGTGTTATCGGTACCATGCAGGCGTTGCAGGCGTTGTTAATATTAACCGGTCTCGGGGAGCCCCTGATCGGCAGGTTATTATTGCTCGACGCCGCGAATCTGGAATGGCAGGCGGTGACCCTGCCCAAAAATCCATCCTGCCCGGCCTGTGCGTAGGGCCGAATTCATTCGGCCAACGCTTTAGCAGCAATGCGACTGGTCGAATAAATTCGACCCTA
>JBGMRM010000065.1:0-7509 GCA_048061415.1 Gammaproteobacteria bacterium
GCTCGCCGTTGGCAATTTGACCGGCTGGAATCCCGAGTATGCGTGCTGGATTGATGCTGAGTTTAGCGATCAATTGAGGTAACGGAAGCAGTTTTTCCTCTACCAGCCGTAGCGCCAGCGGCAACAGGGTATCAAAAGTGCTGATTCCGGCTTCGGCCGATGGAAATGGACGTAATTTGGCGTCTACTTCGTGCGGCTGGTGGTCTGAGCACAGGCAGTCTATGGTGCCGTCGACAACGCCCTCACGCAGCGCCTGCCGGTCATACTGACTACGTAATGGCGGTATAGTCAATTTGTTGGTGTCGAATTCACCGATATCGTGATCGGTGAGAAACAGCTGGTGCATGGCGCAGTCGGCGCTGATGGGTAGCCCATCGGCTTTTGCCTGGCGGATCATTTCGACCGAACGCGCGCAGGATAATTGTCCAAAATGCACTCGCGCGCCAGTCTGCGTGACCAGTTCAATATCCCTGGCGAGTGCAGCGGTTTCTGCCGCTTCCGGAATCGCGGGTAATCCCAGGCGTGTCGATATTTCACTTTCATGCGCGCATCCGTTGCCGTAAAGGTCGGCATCTCTGGGTTGAATAATCACCAGCATATATTGCCCGGCAGCGTACTCCATGGCGCGGCGCTGGACCAGGTTATTGACAAATGAGCGGTTGGCGTTGCTAAAGGCGATACAGCTGCTTTCCTTGAGGCTTGCCATATTGGTCAGGTGTTCACCCTCCAGGCCGAGCGACAGTGCACCGATGGTATAAATATGGCATTGATTGCCCGCCTTGGCATTACTGTGATGTATCAATTCGACCACTGCCGAATTATCGATCACCGGCAGGGTATCCGGTGGCATACAAATACTGGTAATGCCGTTAGCTACTGCGGCGCGGGTTTCGGAGGCAATATTACCCTTGTGTGTTAGCCCCGGTTCGCGCAAGCGTGCCTGGCAGTCGACCAGGCCGGGCATGACCCAGTGACCGGTGGCGTCGATGGATTGATCGGCGCTGAATTTTTTTGGCGCCTTGCCGACGCCAACTACCAGATTACCCTCGATAAAGATATCCGCCCTGACTTCGGTTGATTCGGCCGGGTCGACCAGGGTTCCGTTGGCGATCTGGATATTCATGCCTTTGCCTGCAAGCCGGACTGACCAACGATCATTGACATCACAGCCATGCGAACCGAAATGCCGAAACTCACCTGTTGCAGGATGACCGACTGATTGCCGTCCATCACGCTAGACTCAATTTCTACTCCGCGATTGGCAGGCCCCGGATGCATCACGATAGCGTCCGGCCTGGCCCGGCTCAGTCGTTCCTGGGTCAGTCCAAAAAGCTTGAAGTATTCTTTTTCGCTCGGTAACAAAGCACCGCGCATGCGCTCTTTTTGCAGACGTAGCATGATGACCACATCGACATCCTGCAGACCCTGCTCCAGGTTATCGTACACATGTACGCCGAGTGATTCGGTGCCGACCGGTAACAGGGTTTTTGGCGCTATCACGCGCACCTCTGCGGTATTGAGCAGGTTAAGCGCATGAATTTGCGATCGTGCGACGCGTGAATGCATGATATCGCCGACGATAGCCACGCGCAGTTGCGAAAAGTCCTGTTTGTAATGACGAATCGTATACATGTCGAGCATTGCCTGTGTTGGATGCTCGTGCTGGCCATCGCCGGCGTTTAGCACACTAACGCCGGGCCGAACATGTTGCGCGAAGAAGTGGGCGCTGCCACTGTCCTGGTGGCGGATAATAAACATGTCGATTTGCATGGCTTCCAGATTATGGATCGTGTCGAGCATAGACTCGCCCTTTACCGTGGCCGAGGTATTGACATCGAGGCTCAATAAATCGGCCGACAACCGCTGTGCGGCGAGCTCAAAAGTCGAGCGCGTACGGGTGCTGGCTTCGAAAAATAAATTGGCGACCGTCTTGCCACGCAGTAACGGTACCTTCTTGATGGTACGGTCGGTTACCGAAGTAAAAGATTCGGCAGTATCGAGTATTTCGGTGAGTATTGTTTGATCGAGACCCTCGATGCTGAGAAAGTGCTGCAGTTTGCCGTTGGCATCGAGTTGTATATTGTTAGCCGACATTATTTGCCAGCGACCTGATGCTTAGTTGGAGCGGTTCTGGTCCTTCGAGTTTGATATGGCTACCGGCTTCCAGGTGAATGGTTTCAGCAACGATATCTGCCTGGATTGGAATTTCTCGCTCACCGCGGTCTATTAATATCGCGAGGATTATCCGAAGGGGGCGGCCATAATCGAAAATCTCGTTCATTGCCGCCCGAATTGTGCGGCCGGAATACAGTACGTCATCGACCAAAATCACGGTTCTGCCATCGATATCGAGGGGCAGGCTCGAGGGTTTTACGGTCGGATGCAAGCCTGATTTGGTGAAGTCGTCGCGGTAAAAAGAGATATTCAGACGACCCAGATTGGTATCAGGTGCAATGCTCTGATGTATCGCGTTGGCGATCCAGTAGCCGCCGGTTTCGATGCCGACGATAATCGGTTGTTGTTCGGGACTTTGATCGGGCGGAAAATAAGGTTGAAGCGCCTGGGTCAGCTTTTTAATCAAGATTCCGACTGATGGTAGGGACACAAATCTTCCAGGTATTCAACTGGGGACGCTTTATATCATAAATTTTATTGAACCACAGCAGTTTTAACCCTGTTCCTGGTGTTGTGAAGATTTTTTCTCAGCCTGGGGTTCGAGTGCTGCCGGGGTTGATCGACGCTGCTGATATTCGCGTAACCATGATTCGGTGATTAAAACCGCAGCGAGGCTGTCGATTTCCGGTTTGCTTTTGCGCTGGCCGCTTTCAAGCATCAGGTTGAAGGCTTCTCGCGTGGTTAATCCTTCATCTATAAGCTCGGTATCGATATGGTATCTGCCCTGTAGTTGCCGTCCAAATCGAGTGGCCTTGATACCCGTGGTTTGAATCTCGTCATAAGCCGAATGGGGCAGTCCGACGATCAGTTTTTGTGGTTTCCACTCCTGTAGCAATCGCGTGATCGCAGGCCAGTCAGGCTTTTGTCTGATGGATTTGATAGCGGCCAGCGGACGTGCCTGGGCAGTCAGTGTTTGACCGACCGCGACGCCTGTCCAGCGGGTTCCAAAATCGAAGCCGATTACAGTTTCGATATTGGTATCAGGCATTCCCGCTCACGGGTGACAGCTTGCTGATATCGAAGCCCAGCGTGTCGAAGGCCATTTGCCACTTGTCGTCGGAATTTTTGTGAAACAAAAGTTCCGCGGTCGAAGTTGACGTGAGCCAGGAATTTTGCTGCAGCTCCGATTCCAGTTGACCCGAAGCCCATCCGGAAAAACCCAGTATCACCAGATAATCACCTGGGCCCCTGCTTTGCGCAATCGCCTGCAGTATGTCTATCGAACTGGTTAAATGTATGCCCGACGATACTTCGATGCTTTTTTGCCAGCCACCCGCAGTGGTATGCAACACAAAACCCTGTTCCAGTTGCACCGGGCCACCGAGGTAAACCGGTTGCTGGTTGATCCTTTCGTCGTGACATTCGATATCGAGTTGACCAAAAATATCCTGCAGATTTTGGGATGTGCGGTGATTGACCACCAATCCCATACTGCCATTTTTGCTGTGCTCGCACATATAGATCAGGCTCGATGCAAATAGTGGATCCTTGATCGTTGGTGTCGCGATCAGGCACTTGTGTACCAGACTGCTTTGTTCCTGTTCCATTTAACTCACCTCGCCGTTGGTAGTCAGTTGTTTACTTTTGAACTCCCATGTTCGGATGATGACTATTTGATCGGTTGTCTCTTTCAATTCCTCAGGAAAAGGCGCGAATGGTTCAGCCAGCCTGAGAATGCGTTTCGCGGCCTCATCGAGCAGGTTGTTGCCGGAAGAGCGTGTCACTTTCGCGCTGAGTATTTCTCCGGCTGCGTTAAGCCGCACGTTCATGCGAAGATGGCCGCCTATTTTTTTGATTCTCGCCTCCTGCGGATAGTTCAAATTTCCGGTTTGTTCGATTTTCTGTACCCAGGCGGCCAGGTAACTCGCTTCCACGGCCTTTTTTGTACTTGCGGTTAGCGTAATCGATTTTGGTCGTTTCGCATAATCGATCACCATTTTCCGGATTTCCGCCTGTAAGCGCGCTATTTTACTCTGCCGTTGCTCGGCCTCGCTGGCATTTTGCGATTTAGCACCCGGCTTTCGCTTTTGAACCTGATGGTCGACCTTGACTGGCGCATCGAGTTGGGAAATAAAGTAGAGCTGGTTGATCGCTAGCTGGTTTTTCTGAAATTCCTCGCGCGCCTGGTCGGAAAGGCCACGCTGATTAATTGGGGTGCTGGATGAAACCGGCGCACTGGGCCGGGCTATGTCATCCGATATGCCGCCGCCTTGCTGGTTCGCCTGCGCGAGAAAATCGGGATTTTCAACTTCTTCAGGGCTCTGTGAATTCGCAAAAATAATTTCGAGGCTGGGCAAAGCATCGGAACTGGGCCTGGGCGATTTGGTGAATCCGACGCCGAGCACCACGATCGCATGGATCATCAGTGCAAGAAACAGTGTAAAGCCCAATCGGTCGGCGGCGCTAACCCTGGGTTGTCGATGTTTTGTCGCTTGTTGAGCCATCTGCCTCTATTTTGCCAACAATGCCGGCGCATCACCAGCCATTTACATCAGCTTAATAGCACGGTTGTTGTGAGTATAGGGTATAAATGCGCATTATTTCCGTTTTTGCAGGCGCTTAATCGATAATGGAAACCGGCCTGTCCGAGAGCAGTTCTATTTTCTTCGCGAAAGAACGGGTGAGCGAAATTTTTCGGTCTTCGGTTACGATCAGATAATCCTCTATACCCAGCGATTCAGCGAGCGAGCGATCGTTTTCGAGACCATCGATCATCAGGCTCGTTGCGGCTACATCGGCGAGCACCGGGTCGGAAGCCAATACGGTGGTCGAGCTGATTCGCACGGAAGGAGCGCCGCTACGAGGATCGATTATATGGTGCACTATCTTGCCATCCTGCCGATAAAAACGTTGGTAGTTTCCCGAGGTGAAAAGGGCGTGCCGGCCGCGCAGGCTGACGCTCGCTATGGCTCCTGGCCTAAAAGGGTCCTGAATCGCGATACGCCATGCTTTTCCTCGGTTATCACCCGATACCAGCAGGTCGCCGCCGGCATTGATCAAAAAGTTTTCGAAACCCTGTTGATACAGAAAGTCGCTTATCAGGGCGAGGGCATACCCCTTGGCGATGCCACCGAAATCGAGCTGCAGGTTCAAATTAGTGCTTCGGGCCCGTCCATCGCTAATGAGCAGGTCAGGCATGACCGGAATATCCTGCCGCAGGGATTCGATTAATTCGTTGTCCGGTTTCAGCGATTCGTGGAACCCGTATGCGGCCACCAGCTTACCGATCGCAGGATTGAATAATTGTTGTGAACGCTCATAGTACGCCTGGCTCAGACGAATAAGTTCGTTCAATGAAGCGGGTATATCAGTGCTCTCGCCCCTCGCCAGGCTTTGGTTAAACCGGGTCAAATCACTGTCTTCCCAGGCGTGCCATTGACTGCGATAAGTAGCGAGTCGCCGCTCAATTTCCACCAGGGCCGATTCGGCTTTATCCCGGTCGCTGTGGATCAGGCTAATGTCGATAACCGTGCCAAATTCCAGCAGACGCTGTTCGACCAGGAACTCGTTTTTATTGCAGCCTGCGAGCAGTGCGACAATAGCGAGCAGAATTAACGAGCGATGAGCTGATCTATGCAATTGAATAATTCTGCGCTGATATTCAGGCCAAATTCCTGGTCGAGTTCCCGAATACAGGTAGGGCTGGTGACATTGATTTCGGTGATATAGTCTCCGATCACGTCGATACCAACGAAGATCAGGCCCTTATCGCGCAGTGAGGGCCCGACCTGACTGCAAAGCCAAAGGTCTCTCTCGGTTAGGACCTGACCCCGTGTGGTGGCTCCAGCAGCGATATTGCCGCGGTTTTCACCCTCGGCGGGCAGGCGCGCGAGTGCGTAAGGCACCACTTCACCGTTTATCAGCAAGATACGCTTGTCACCCTGAGTGATTTCGGGGATGTATCGTTGCACCATGGTTTGTGAAGTGCCGTTTCGCGTCACCGTTTCGAGGATTACGTTAGTATTGCTGTCGCCCGCCTGAACCCGGAAAACAGATGCCCCACCCATCCCATCGAGCGGTTTGACGATGACATCGCGCTGCTGGTCGATAAATTCGAGCAACAGTCGCGGATTCCGGCTTACGCGAGTCTCGACACAACACTGTGGGAAACTACGGGTGTAGAGTTTTTCGTTGCAGTCGCGCAGGCTCGAAGGTTTATTGACCACCAGTACGCCATTCTCTTCGGCCTGCTCCAGCAGGTAGGTCGCGTAGATGTACTCCTGGTTGAAGGGTGGGTCCTTGCGCATCAGTATGACATCGAGTTCATCGAGTCGACAGACTCCCGATTCGCTTTTTTCGAACCAGTCCTCGTTGTTATCCTGCAACCGCAGCGTCTGGAAACAGGCATAACTGATACTGCTATCCATGTATAAATCGTCGAGACCCATGTAATGGATTTGCCAGCCTCGATTCTGTGCTTCGAGTAACATCGCGAAGCTCGAATCTTTCCAGGGTTTGATGGATTCGATCGGGTCCATCACGATGCCGAGTTTCCTGTTGGTCATCCGATTAGTCGGGCGCTCGTCAGGCACGGAACAAAGGTCGGGAAGGGTACGCTCATGCAGGTGGGTGATATAAAGAACATGGTGTCGATTTTACTGAAATATGCTGACTTATCCCAGTCAATGTCGAGAAAAAATATTTCAATTTGACTGAAGTTTCTGCCGATTGGTTTATAAATCCTAAAAGCGGTTCTTTTGCTATACTCATACGAGTAATAAATAGTTTCTCGGTCGACTAAAAGGTAGTTTTTTATAGTAGAAATTACATCAGTTAGTTTAAATAAATCACTGGTTTTACTTGAGAATAGAACTATAATCTATTGGATATTTGGTAGGCCTAAACCTGGTAGTAACCCCTGGGGGAGATGTGAACGACGAGTCTCAGCAAGCTGATAGCGCTCAAAATTCGGCTGCCTTAAATGTTAAGGTAATGGTAATCGATGACAGCAAAACAATTCGTCGAAGCGCCGAGACCCTGCTAAAAAAAGTGGGGTGTGAAGTTGTTACAGCCGTCGATGGATTTGAGGCGTTGGCGAAAATTACGGTAAACAAGCCCGACATTATCTTTGTCGATATTATGATGCCGCGTCTGGATGGATATCAAACCTGCGCCCTGATAAAAAACAATCAATCCTTTAAGGCGACACCGGTGATTATGCTTTCAAGCAAAGACAGTATTTTTGATCGGGCTCGTGGACGTATAGTCGGTTCCGAACAATACCTGACTAAACCCTTTTCCAAGGATGATTTAATTAATGCTATTACCACCTATGTTGGCAAGGGGTAATATTACTCCTGAAATCCCCGCCACCTATTGAGACCTTACTCGTAT
>JBGMRM010000066.1:0-7490 GCA_048061415.1 Gammaproteobacteria bacterium
CGTGATGGAAGAATAGATCAACCGGATGTGCAGGAGGCTATACAAATAAAACTAGCACATATAGCAAACGGAGGGTATGACGAAAAAGAAAGACATATTCCCTCCGAGCTAAGAACTAAGGTTATTGAATTTTATGGGGTAAAGTGCAATTCGTGCGGCCAACCTGGGACAGATATAGGCCATATAAATGAGCCTAATAATGAACTAGATAACTTACAGTTACTTTGTAGAAATTGCCACAACAATAAAACATTTGGGAACGTTGTCACGATAAAAGAAGGCGATGAAATGTTCGACGATATCAAGGGATTGACGTCGAAATTATGGGAGCGTGTAGAGTCGGATACTCCAATGAAAATTTGTGATGATGATGAAAATTGGAGATACAAATGGCGCTCAATTGTTGCGGAGCGTAGAAAAGCCCTTAACCAAAAAATAAAACCAACTAACTCGAATGGGCACAGCTTAAACTCTTAGCATCATTTTCCCCGGAACAAACGGGACACCGGGACAAACCTTGATCTAGAGCCATTTATCATGGCCCACTGAATGATTTTACGCGGGACAGTCGGGACTGGACTTCCTTCAAACAGGCGGACACTCGTATACTTTAAATTAAAGCATATAAGAGGTACCCATGGGCACCGGTACCGGTACGCATAATAAAGGTACCGTCGGCTCGCGGCAGTTCCAGATCCTAATCCGAGCCCCTGCCGGTTTACACGGAGCCGAACCGGTTCCGCAAGCGGCCGGGCTGAGCGTGGCACCCTTCGGGCGCGAGATTAAAATTGCAAAGTTGCCTGCCTTATAAGACGAAAGGATAAATTCGGTACTTTAACTGTACGCATCCGTTTCCGCGCTCATCACGGTAGCGCCCGCTTCCAGGGCCCGGAAATTAATATCGGCGATCTCTTTTTTCTGGAACGTGGATATGGATTCCCTGAATGCATCCATCGGGAACAGTTCACTATCACCGAGCATTGCCCCCAGGGCTACGATCCCGATCGACAACCGGTTGACCGTTTTTGCCGTGGCGATAAATGGAAGCCTGACGACCTTTGCATCGGTCACGGGAAGATCGAGGGATTCCTCGGCATACAGAGTGGCGCTGCCGCTGAGTTTTTTTATGCGCTCCCTGGACTTCTGCAGGCCATCCTCCGAAACTACCACGAAGTAATCAGGAGAATCGATCGCCGTGTAATCGATACGTTCCGGACTGAGGATGATTTCCGTGATCGAGTGGCCCGTCATTACGGTAATTGGATAATCGTCCTTTTGGGTTGCCTCGAGACTGGCGAACATACCCGCCTGGGCGAACAGCCCGGCGGCCGAGCGGATCTTCTGGCCGGCGCTGCCAGCGATCACGATGCCGGTCTGCCGGTCGATGGCATGGGCGTATTTCGCGCTGATCCCGGGTCTTGCCCGCACCGCTTGATTCGCTTGCGAGTGGATTTCTCGATATCGTTCACCATACTCCGGCCGTTGCCGGTCGGCGAGCACGCCCGCCTGCAGGTCGAGGCGCTCCATCATCGCGGTTAGATCCTTTTTCCTGAGCTGGTTGCGCGGCAGGTAGTAGGCGGTGCACATGTCCCAGATATCGAGCATGGCGAATCCCGGCTGCCGCACCGCGTCGGCTATCCGGTCCGGTAAATCCGCATCGAAACCGGTCCCCCTGTAAGCCCAGGGAGCGCCTGAGGCAATCGTGATACCGCACAGATCCAGGGCGCCTTCGATATTGCCTAGCGGCGTGGTCGCGGTGAGCCCGCCGACCGGTGTCGTTACCGAATGCTGACCGCCGGTCATGCCGTAGTTGAAGTTATTGGCGACGATTAGCGTGATGCCAATATTGCGACGCGCGACGTTGAGCAGGTGCGCACCCCCGATACCGCAGCCACCATCCCCCTTGAGGACGATGACGGTCAATTCCGGCCGCGCCAGTTTCAACCCGCAGGCATAGGTGATCGAACGGCCGTGCAGACCGTGGAAGGCATGCGTGACGAAATAGCGATCGGCCAGGCCGATGCAGCCGATATCGGTGACGATCACCACCTTCTTCGGATCCGGCTGCAGTTGGACCAATGCCTTGTCCAGCGCCTTGATCAGTCGATCATGCCCGCAACCCGGGCAGAATGGCAGGGGGCCAATTTCGTCCGTCAGGAAAGTCTCTACCGCCGCATTCACCGTAACCCTCCCTGCTCGAGGATTTCATCGGGCGAAATCAGCGTGGTATCCATCTTGTTGACACCGACAAGTTCAACCCCAGCAGGCGCTAGTCTTTCCACTTCGAGAATGTACTGGCCCATGTTCATCTCCGGTACGATGATCTTGCTGATCCCGTTCATCGCCGATTTCAAGGCCTTCCCCGGCACGGGATAAAGTGTCTGCAAGCTGAGTGCGGAAATTCTAACTCCCGCCGCGCGCGCCGCGCGCACGGCAACCGCGGCCGAGCGGGAAGTAATGCCGTAGCTGATGATCAGGGTGTCCGCGCCATCCTGAAAGTCTTCTTTCACCAGCGCCAGTTCGTCGGCTGCTGCATCCACCTTGGCCGCGTAGTGGTCGATCATTTCCTGGATCACCCGTGGAAGCGTTGTGAGAAACCCATCCTTGTCGTGGGTGGAGGTGGTGAATCGGGCGATCTGCTCGCCACCGAAGTCAGAAAACGCCGGCACTCCGGACGGCATGTCGAAATAATGCGGCCGGTAGACCTCGTCTACGGCGGCCCGGGTACGCTCGACGAGCGAAGGCAGCTCGATGGCATCGAGGTCGACCGACTCGCGGGTCAACCCGATTTCCTTGTTGGTCAGCAGGAACACCGGCACGCGGTACTGCTCGGAAAGATTGAAGGCCCGGTAGGTAAGCTCGTAGGCTTCGCTCACCGTTGCCGGACTCAGCACGATCACCGGAAGCCCGCCGGAGGTGCACCAGCGGGTAAACTGAATATCACCCTCGGCCCCCTTCGTGGCGGAGCCGGTGGCCGGCCCCTGGCGCTGTACATTGACGATGACCATGGGAGTTTCGCCAATGATGGCCAGACCGATATTCTCGCTGTACAGGCTGATGCCCGGGCCGCTGGTGGCGGTCAACACCTTGCTGCCGGCCATTGCGGCGCCAATGCAGAATCCGATCGACGAGATCTCATCCTCCGCCTGAACAGCGATACCGCCGATTTGCGGCACCAGGTCCAGCATATACTGCAATATAGACGACGAGGGCGTGATCGGGTAACCGGCGAAGAAATTGCAGTTCGCTTGCATCGCGCCGCGCGCAATCGCCTCGTTACCTTCGAGAAATTCGAGTGTCATATGTAACGCCGCATTTTAGTAACCGGGAATGCTCCGCCTTCACGCATTGAGCGCCACCCGCTGTTTATCCTCGCTCAGCGTGATCGCACCAAAGGCGCAGACACTCTGGCAAAGCTCGCAGCCGATGCACTTTTCTGGATCGACCACCATCCGGTCGTTAACGATATGCATGGCGTCGTAAAAACACACCTTGGCGCAGATAACGCATCTCGGGGTCTTGCACTTGTCGTGATCGACGAGGGAGTAGACCGGCGCTGCGGCAAACAGTTCGGCCGGCGTTTTGCTCTTGCGCGACGCGATGCCGTAGATCGATTCGAGATTCGGGTAGCCGTGCTCGTCGAGAAACCTGTCCATGCCGGCAATGATCTTGGGCAACCATTCGATCCCCTTGAGCATCAACACCGAACAAACCTGCATGATTCTGGCGCCGGTCATGAAGAACTCGATCGCGTCCCGCCCATCGTAGATGCCATTGGAGGCGGACATCGGGATGCCGTGCTTGCTATAGATTTCATGGATCCAGCGCAACGTCATGTATTTGACCCAGGGCCCGCCGATACCGGCCAGACCGTCGATATAAGGCCTGGCGTTATCGATGTCGACGGCAAAACCGACAAAGCGGCTGTTGACCGCCACCGAGGCGGCGCCGGCATCCCACGCCGCTTTGGCGATATCGGCGAGATTATGGGTTTCCGGCGTCAACTTGACCATCACCGGGACATTCACCGCTTCGAGGATGCGTTCGGTCAACTCGGCGGTCACGTTCGGATCCTGGGCAATCCAGATACCCTCGGTCGGACCTTCGTAATCGCTGGGATGCGGGCACTGGTAATTGAGCTCGATCAGCGGGATGCCGCAATCTTCCAGCATCCTGGCCAGCATGATCCATCCATCGATGGTGCCCGAGGCGATGTTGCCGATGATATGGGCCCCGTTGTTACGCGCGTACTCCTGGCTTTCCGCCAGAATCGGGATCCACTCCTGGTAGGGTTCGCTGATGTAACCCGAGCGGCTGTAGAAGAAAAAGTTCCGGTTTACCTTGCCCTGAATCGGCTCGCCCCGGTCGTTGAGGATGGCGTACCTGGAATGCTGGGTCAGCGTCTGCATACCGGGAATATCGCCGATGGTCTTGATGATGATGCCGCCGGCCCCATGGTCGATGCATTTCTTCATGTTGTCGACGCTGTTGCCCGGCTCAGCCGACGCCACGACAATCGGGTTTTTGAAATCGAGACCACAAAATTCGGTGTTCAGATCAGCCATTGTAATGCTCCTGCCAGATTCCACACTGATCCAGGGCGCCAGCCTGTTTCGAGGCAGGTCCGGGATTTTTATAAATTTTAGTAGAGCATTGATTAATATGTCCAATCAAAAGAAATAAAGGATTGTTTTGAAAAAATTATCAATCGAGTATGCCTGGCCAGGTGATGAGAAACCGTGCGTTGCCCTATCAGGCGGGAACCTGGCCCATTCCTTACTTCAGGAAGGCGGAGATAGTTACCGATACAATATATAAATAAAAAAAAACAATCGATTTGTTTAATTAAATTGACTAATTAACTGGTTGATCGTTAGCATCGGAGTAATCTTTACAGATAAACCGCTACAGCGCCCGAGTGGCGAAGTGATGAGGAGACGCAGATATGGCAGGAAAAATCGAAGCACGTTTAGCCGAGCTGGGGATTGAGCTTCCCGGGGCTCCTGCACCCGTATCCAACTACATGCCCTACGTGGTCGTCGGCAACCTGGTGTTCATTTCGGGCCAGGTCACGCTCTGGAACGGTGAGATCAATTTTGTCGGCAAAGTCGGCGCCGATCTCTCGGTCGAGCAAGGCTACGAGGCAGCGCGCATGTGCGGTCTCAACCAGATCGCTCAGGTGCGCGCCGCCTGCAACGGCGACCTCGATCGCGTCAAAAAGGTCGTCCGGCTCGGCGCCTTCGTTAACTGCGTCGCCGATTTCACCGAGCACCCAAAAGTGGTCAACGGTGCATCTGACCTGATGATCGAAGTTTTTGACGACGCCGGACGCTGCACCCGTACCAATGTGGGCGTACCGTCGTTACCGCTGGGATTTGCAGTGGAAATTGACGGCGTATTCGAGATCAATTGAGGACCAGGAGAAAAATGACATGCTAGCCTTATGTGCCTATTACGAGGGGACCGTTCCCGAAAATCAGGCAGCCTTCGATCAGTATATCGAAAGCGTGCATCTCCCGCTGGTGGCCAGGTACCCCCGGTTACGCGCATTGCGTTACCTCAAGGGAGCGCCCCGCGACGGTGTCGAGCCGAAATACTATCTGTCGTTCGAGCTGTTCTTCGACAGCCTGGAGGATTTCCAGGTCGCCGCAAAATCCGAAGAGAGAAACCGGGCCGTCGAGGATGCAAAAAATCTCGCCGCTCGGTTCGAAGGTGAAATTCATCATGTGATGTACGAGGTAAAAGACATTCCCGTCGCCGCGGGGCCAGCCTGAGGTCGCAAGAAACCCCCCTGCTAAAAACACCTGGAGCAAACATCATGCGCAGATATCTTCACATAAATCTCGATGATCGATCGGTCGATGCGCAAGAGATGGACGGGGAAGCGATTGTCCGCGGTGGTCGCTATCTCATTACGAAAACCCTGTTGGCGCGCGGCACCGCGACTGTCGAACCACTGTCTCCGGACAACCCCCTGATTTTTTCCGCCGGACCGCTCGCGGGGACTAATTTCTCCAACGCCAATCGCACCAGTGTCGGCTGCAAAAGCCCACTGACAGGCGGCATCAAGGAGGCCAACGCGGGCGGCACCTTCAGCCTGGCCCTGGGGCAATTGCACCTGGCTGGCCTGACGCTCTACGGCACCTCGGCTGACTGGGTCGTCATCCACATCGCCAGGGATGGCGAGGTCAGCTTCGACCCGGCCGAACCCTGCCTGGGCAAGGGCAATGTCGAGGCCGCCGCCCTGTTACATGAAAAATATGGCAAAAAAGTCAGCCTGGCCCTGTGCGGGCCGGTCGGTGAATACCAGGGGTTATTGGCCGGGATTGCCTTCAGCGATCCCGATCTACGCCCGACACGCCTGGCCGCTCGCGGTGGGGTCGGCGCGGTCATGGGCAGCAAGAAGGTCAAGGCCATCGTCGTGGAGCTGCATAAAATGCCGCAGCTGCACGACCGCAAGAAAGTCATGCAGGCGGTGCGCGAGTACGGCGCCAGGCTACGCGAACAGGAGGCGGTGCAAAATCTGAACAGGCTCGGCACCGCTTATGTGGCCGATTTTACCAATCACATGGGAGCCTTGCCGGTACGCAATTTCAGCGCCGGTCAATTGGTCGATACGAAAATCGAGCCGCTGAGAATCGGCGGGGACTACATTCGACAGCTCAATATCGAACGGGGTGGGAAACCGGCTCACGCCTGTATGCCGGGCTGCATCATCGAATGCAGTAACGTCTATGCCGATGCTGACGGCAACGAAATGGTTTCGCCGCTCGAATACGAAACGATAGGCCTGCTGGGTAGTAACTGTGGTCTGAGCGACCCGGATGAACTGGCCAGACTGAACGCCATCGCCAACGATCTCGGAATCGATAGCATCGAAACGGGCGCGATGCTGGCGGTGTTGATGGAAGCTGGCCTGGCCGAATTCGGCGATGTGGAATTCATGAACCGAGCGCTCGAAGAAATCCGGCGTGGCACCGCCAACGGGCGTCTCTGGGCGCAGGGGACGGCCCGCGTGGGCGAGCATTACAAAGTCGAGCGGGTACCGGTGATCAAGAAACAGGCAATCAGTGCCTACGACCCGCGCGTGATCGAGGTGACCGGCATTACCATGATGCTCACGGCACAGGGGGCGGACCACACCGCCGGCAATGTGCCGATGATGAATTGCAAGGGTAAACAACTGAGTGAACTGGTCGCCGCCAGTCTTCAGTCTCAGGTGAATACCGCCGCTGCCGACTCGCTCGGCTTATGTATATTCGGGCGCTCGGTGACAGATACAAATATCGAACTGGTGGTCAATGCCATCAATGACGCTCACGGCACCGATCTCGAGCCTTCTTTCTTTGAGAATTTGGGTCGCGAAACACTACGATTGGAGCACGAGTTCAACCAGGCGGCGGGCTTCGTTGCCCCGGACGACCAGTTGCCCGGCTTTTTCTTCCATGAGCCACTTGCCCCACCCCGCAAGTCGGCCACATTTCAAAACG
>JBGMRM010000067.1:0-7468 GCA_048061415.1 Gammaproteobacteria bacterium
TTCGTGCGGTTCGGGGTTGTTCTGGTTCTTGAGTTTTCGTTTTTCGTTTAACATTTTGTCCTAAGTTATTCTGTTAGTGAAATATTTTTAATAAATAATTAGTTGTGCTGTTAAGTTAAATCGCTGTTCTGGGCGGACGGCTTAACTGCCACGCCGTTATGTGCTATTTTAATTAAGGATGTCCTATGAATAAATATCAATTAAATATTTTGTAGCCGATTTTTCTGGAAATACCAAATTCGCGGCACACCCGAGGCATGTTTTCTCCATCCAGCAAACGAGCTACAAATTTAATACGTTCGTCCATACGGTTACTCTCATTCCAGGGCATTTGGATTTCTCCCAAATGCAGTAATGTGTAACCCATGTCTCCGGTATTGTCTGTAACCTATGTGTCAGGAAGGACATGTTAAGACAGGACATTTATCTCACGCAAAAAAAACCCACCTGATAAACAGGTGGGTAATAATAAGTCAAAACCTTGAGGAGGAGGGGGGGTTTTAACTTGAAGCTCTTAAAAGAACCATCATCTGGCCCTTTTTTACTACTGGTTCCAGCCATGGAACCCGTGATAAATTGTCCCGCTCTGCCCGATATTTCGGGCATGCTGAGATAATAGTACCCAAACTGTTATAATAACAGTTACAATATTTTTAAAATTCATGCAATACAGTTGAACAAAACCATGACAGTTTCCGTACTTTCCCGCAGTGATTCCTTCAAATATGACCAGGTGTCGCGCTATATCAACGAACTGATTGAAAAAGGTGAGCTAAAGCCAGGGGACCGGGCGCCATCGCTACGCAAGCTGAGCAAGCAACTCGGGGTTAGTATTTCAACCGTTTCTCAGTCGTATTTGAGCCTGGAAGATCAGGGTGTGTTAAGCGCCAAGCCACAGTCTGGATTTTTCATCAATGCGCTCGCGAACCAGATCAACAATATTCCCAAATCCATTACCACCCTGGGCCAGCCGCGCAAGGTTCGATTTGGAGAACTGTTCGAAGAAATTTTTCTCAACGCCAATAATCCCCGCATTGTCCCGTTTGGCACCTCCAGACCTTCGATGGAATTCATGCCGGTTAAATCGCTCGCGCGCACCACGCGTAGCATTATCAGCCGCCATCCACAAAAATGCATGGATTATTGCTTCCCGCCCGGCGACCGCAGGCTACGCGAACAAATCGCGCACCAATATGAAAAAACCAGTACCCGCGTGTCGCCCGATGACGTCGTCATCACTTCGGGGGCCACCGAAGCGTTATCGCTCAGTCTGCAGGCCGTGGCCAAGCGCGGCGACATTATCGCGGTGGAATCGCCTACCTATTTTGCGGTGTTACGCCTGATCGAAAAGATGGGCATGCTGGCGCTGGAGATCGATACCGACCCACAGTCCGGCATGGAGCTGGATGCTCTGGAAGAGGCATTCGACACGATGAATATCAAGGCCGTACTGGCCTCACCGAATATCAGTAATCCGCTGGGCAGCCTGATGCCGGAAGATAAGAAACGCGAACTGGTCAATATGCTCGCCGAACGCGACGTTCCGCTGATCGAAGACGACGTTTATGGTAATGTGTATTTTGGCGATAAACAGCCACGGGCCGCTAAATCTTACGACCTCAACAACCTGGTGCTGAGCTGTTCTTCATTTTCCAAATCACTCGCGCCCGGCTATCGCATTGGCTGGGTACTCCCCGGGCGTCACCGAAACAGGATTCTGGAGTTGAAACAGGCGACTTTTTCCGCCACCTCGTCGATCAACCAGTTCGCAATGGCTGAATTTCTGGCCAGCGGCCAGTATGACCGGCACCTGGTAAGATTGCGCAGGACCATGCAGGAGCAGGTAGAAAAAGGCCGCTATATGATTGCCAAGAGTTTCCCCGAGGGAACCTGTATCTCCAATCCCCAGGGTGGTAACGTGGCCTGGGTCGAAATGCCACGAGGCTGTAACTGCATCGAGATATTCAACCGCGCCCTGCAGAAGAATATCGGGGTCACGCCCGGGATATTGTTTTCAGCCACGCGGCGATTTAAAAATTACCTGCGAATCAATTGTGGTTTTCCGTGGGATGATACCAATGAACGTGCTATCGCGACCCTCGGAAAAATCGTCGCCGAGGTGCTCGAAGATTCCCGCTCCTAGCCCCGATCGGAGACTGAGTCAATCGCAATGACAGGGACAACTGGATCGGGCGACTCCTCCGGCTCCGGCCGGCCACTCGATTTATTGCGTTCCGTTTTCGGCTTCGACCGGTTTCGCTTTCAGCAGGCTACTATCGTACAAACCTTAATCGATGGGGGAGACGCGCTGGTGCTGATGCCGACCGGTGGCGGCAAGTCGGTATGTTTTCAGATTCCTGCGATGATCCGCGATGGTATTGGCATCGTCATCTCACCGTTGATCGCACTGATGCAGGACCAGGTCGATGCCCTCAACACCATGGGTATCCGCGCCGCTTACCTTAATTCGACCCAGTCGAGTGCGGTGCGCGCCGAAGTCGTACAGCAAGTACTCAACAACGAGCTTGACCTGTTATACGTTTCGCCAGAACGCCTGAACACGCCCGATTTCACCGGGTTACTGAAGCGATCGAAACTATCCCTGTTCGCCATCGACGAGGCCCATTGTGTATCGCAATGGGGTCATGATTTCCGCAGCGACTATATGCAATTGCGACTACTGCATGAAGAGTTCCCACAGGTGCCGCGCATTGCCCTGACCGCGACTGCGGATAAGCGCACGCGCGAGGAAATTGTCCAGCAACTTGGGTTGCAGGATGCGCGCGTCTTCATCCACAGTTTCGACCGCGCCAATATTTTCTACCGTATCGGCGAAGGACAGAATAATCGCGAGCGGCTGTGGCGATTTATTCAGGCCAATCATGCCGCAGACGCCGGTATCGTCTATTGCCTGTCGCGCAAACGTGTGGCAGCGGTGGCCGACTGGCTTTGCCGGAAAGGCCGTGTCGCATTGCCCTACCATGCGGGTATGGACGCCGATACCAGGGCGCTGCACCAGCACCGATTTCTGGTCGAGGAAGGGGTAATCATCGTTGCTACCATCGCTTTTGGTATGGGCATCGACAAACCCGATGTTCGTTTTGTCGCCCACCTGACCCTGCCGAAAACCATTGAAGCCTATTACCAGGAAACCGGGCGCGCCGGACGCGATGGACTGCCGGCCAACGCCTGGCTCGCCTATGGTATGCAGGACGTGATCAGTTTGCGCCAGATGAGCGAGCAAAGCGACGCGGGCGAAGAGTTCAAGCGTCACCAGCACAAAAAACTCGAATCGATGCTTGGCCTGTGCGAACAGGTCAGTTGCCGGCGTCAAACTCTGTTGGCGTATTTTGGCGAAACCCTGGAACAGGCCTGCGGGCAATGCGATAACTGTGTCGAGCCACCGGTCACCTGGGATGCCACCGAAGCCGCGCGCAAAGCCCTGTCCTGTGTCTACCGCACCGGGCAAAGATTCGGCGCTAATTACCTGATCGACGTGTTAACGGGAAAACCGCATGAGCGCATTTCGCGCAACCAGCACGACCGGATCAGCACCTGGGGTATCGGAACCGAATTGTCAGCGAACCAGTGGCGAGGTCTTTTTCGCCAGCTACTGGTGTACGATTATCTGCAAAGCGATGCCGATCAATACGGCGGTATGCGCCTGACCGTTCGCGCCAAACCGTTACTCAGCGGCGATGAAAGTCTGAGGCTGCGTGAAGTTTCACGGACCAGGCAAAAACCCGCCTCCCGCACGGCTGCGCCATCGCTCGAAGCGAGCGATCAACCGCTGTTCGATGCTCTACGCGCGTTGCGTAAATCACTCGCGGACGAGCGCGGCGTACCGCCCTACGTCATTTTCCACGATAAAACCCTGCTCGAAATGGTCGCATCGCTACCGGCTAATTTAACTGAAATGGCCGATATTAACGGCGTCGGAGAACAAAAACTGGAACGCTTCGGCGATTCGTTTTTGTCCGTGATTAAAAATTTCAATGGGGTTAATTTCAATGGGGTCAGACTCGATTGATTTTTGATGGTTCAATATTCGGCAATTGATCAAGTTGTAAAAATCAATCGAGTCTGACCCCATTGAAATTCTCGATTTCTTCGCTGAGCGCAATCCATTCTTCTTCGTGTTTCTGTAAATCTCGGGCCACTTCCGCCCGCTCGAACAAGGTATCGTTTAACAGCTCTTTTTGTGCCTGCTGATAAATAGAAGCTTCGGCTAACTGCGTTTCGAGATCGCGTTTACGCCCGCTCAGTTTCTCGATCCTGTTTTCCAGCCGCCTGAGACGTTTCATCTGCGGTTGCAACAGGCGCCGCAGGGCCGCCTTATCACTTTTTTGGGTCTGGCGTGGCCTGGCAGCGTCGCCCGCCGGTAACTCTCCACCAGTCTGATCTGCCTTACGCTTTGCCAGCCAGCCTGGGTAGGCGTCGATATCGCCATCGAAGCGCTGCAATTTTCCGTTATCGACCAGCCACAGGTCGTCGCACACCGTACGTAGCAGATGGCGATCATGCGAAACCAGTATTACACTGCCTTCAAACTCCTGCAGGGCCTGATTCAGGGCCAGGCGCATTTCAATATCGAGATGGTTAGTGGGTTCGTCCAGCAGAATCAAATTAGGACGCTGCCAGATTATCAAAGCGAGCACCAGACGCGATTTTTCGCCACCAGAAAAAGTCCCGACCGGCTGTAATACCTTGTCGTTGCTGAAATTGAATCCACCCAGGTAAGTTCTTATCTCGCGCTCGCTGAGCCGATCATCGAGTCGCTGCAAAATCAGTAGCGCACTCGCCTCCAGATCGAGTTGCTCGACCTGGTGCTGGGCAAAGTAACCAATTTTTAAATCTTTCGATCGATCAGCCTGCCCTCCCTGTGCCTGCAATTCACCCGCGAGTAACTTGATAAGGGTAGATTTACCGGCGCCATTCAGGCCAAGCAATCCAATCCTCTCGCCGGGTATCATCGAAAAACTGATATCGCCTAGCACCGTCGCATCGCCATAGCCTACCGCCACCCGGTCGAGTCGAAAAAACGAGGTCGGCAGGGCGCGGGGCGGTTTAAACTCGAATCGAAATGGGGAATCGACATGCGCCGGGGCGATTAATTGCATTCTCTCCAGGGCCTTAATCCGGCTTTGCGCCTGGCGCGCCTTCGTTGCCTTGGCTCTGAATCGATCGACAAAACTTTGCATATGCGCAATGGTTTTTTGCTGACGGTTGTAGTTCGACTGTTGTTGCGCTAGCCGTTCTGCCCGGCGTTTTTCGAACGCCGAGTAATTGCCTCGGTATAGTTCGATACCCTGTTGCTCGACATGCGCGATGTGATCGACCACAGCATCGAGAAACTCCCGGTCGTGCGAAATCAGTAACAGGGTTCCAGGGTAGCGTCTTAACCATTGTTCAAGCCAGATTACCGCGTCGAGATCGAGATGGTTGGTCGGTTCATCGAGTAGCAACAGGTCTGATCGGCACATCAGGGCCCGGGCCAAATTCAGGCGCATCAACCAGCCACCGGAAAACCGATCGAGCGGATTTTCGATTTCAGCGTAATCAAAGCCGAGGCCTGACAGCAGTTTCGCCGCCCTGGCATAGGCATGGTAACCATCGATCTGTTCGAGCCGGTCGTGGCAGGCGCCGATATGCTGCGCATGATGTTCACGCTCGGCTTCGGCAAGCCTGGTCTGGGTATCGCGTAATTCAGCGTCCCCATCGATCACATATTCGATCGCGACCTGCCGGCTCAGGCGGGTTTCCTGTTCGACGATCGCTATAACCCAGTCGGCAGGCTTCGAAAAGCCGCCCTGATCGCTCGACAGCTCCCCCTGTATCAGGCCAAACAACGAAGTTTTGCCGGTTCCATTAGCACCTGTCACCCCAACTTTCTGACCTGCATGCACCGTAAAAGAGACCCGTTCAAACAACAGGGTTGTTCCTCTGCGCAAGGCAAGCTCGAAAAATTTCAACATAGGATTACAGCCCTGTGGTCGTCATCACGATTTGAGTGTCCCACCTGGGGAATTGAATGAAAGCGCAATTTTTGTCTGATAACTTACAATATGCGCTACCATGGCGGCTCGGTTAGGGGAAGTTTAGCGCATGAATCTAGAAAAATACTACAATCTCGATGGCTCCAGGCTAACATTCACCCGCCAGCAGGGAAGCGATTTTGCCAAGGCAGTGGCCGGTGACTTCAATCCGCTTCACGACGCCGACTCGACACGTTTTTGCGTTCCAGGCGATCTGCTGTTCGCGGTCATTATCAGACACTATGGGTTGCGACAGGTCATGGGGTTTTCCTTTTCCGACATGGTAGGGGACGATGTGACCCTTTATCTGCCCGAAGTCACCGCGCGCGAGATTTCGATCTACGATGACAAAGATAAAAAATACCTCGACATTTCCACCAACGGCGATCTCACCAGGAATGCGAAATTGATCGAATCGCTCACGCGTAACTACGTCGAGTTTTCAGGACACAATTTTCCCCACGTGCTGGTGCCCCTGATGCAAAAAAACGACGTGATGATAAACACCGATCGCCCGCTTATCATCTATGACCATATGAGAATAGCACTCGACACCCTGGATATCGACGAAGTGGTGCTGGAGTTAGCCAGCAGTGAATTTCGACCTTATGGCAAACGCGGCGACGTGGCGATCAATTACAATCTAAACTGCAACGGCGAGGTGGTTGGCAAGGGGCAAAAAAAGATGGTATTGAGCGGCTTGCGTGAGTATGATCAGTCGAAAATCGACCTGCTGATAGACGCTTATAATGCGCGTAAACAGGCGTATGAAAATCAGACAGCCGCTTAATATTCTCGTGCAAAAACCAGGTAGCCCCCTTCCCTCGCTCCACGGGTGAACTGAAAGCGAATGTACGCGGTGGGTTCGATAAAATAGTCGAATCGAATCCCCGAACTGACTTCATCGATCGAGTCAAACAATTCGATGCCACTGTTGTCGGTAATATCGCCATTGATAGTGCGGTAGGCGACAAAGGGTGTGAGGCGCACCGATTGCCATTGACCACTGAAACCCAGTTCCACACGGGTCTCATCCCATTCAATTTCACGCGAATCGATATCATTCGAATCGCTACCGCTATAGATCCGATAGGACAATCGCCCCTGTAGCGAAAAAGTGTCTCCCAGCATCAGCGGCAGGCGCAGGTAGAGTCCAACCGAGTTAGCATCGAATTTTTCCGTATTGGCGGGCAATACTTGATCGCTAACGCGCATCCCCAATTGTCCAAGACTCACGCCGACTCTGAGCGCCGAGGTGGTTTTCTCCTCCAGATTCAAACTCCATTGATTGATATCGACGGTGCGCTCTAAGGTTCCAAATTGCCAGGTCGACGAATAGTCTTCGATACTCACCGATATGCCTGTCAACTGCGCCGTTGCAGCGGTACTGAAAAAGACGGAGATCAAAACCCCGGCCAGGACAGTAAGTTTCG
>JBGMRM010000068.1:0-7464 GCA_048061415.1 Gammaproteobacteria bacterium
CCAGCTCTCGAGTCGTGATCAACCGCGATCGGTTGCTGGGTGAAGCCATAGCCGCGATACAGAACCCATCCGAGCAGCTTGACTTCGACCGTCAGCCACTGCTTATGCCGGGCGAGCCGCTGTTTACTGAAATGCGCGACTGGTTGATCGAATCGCACGAAAAGGGGAT
This sequence comes from Gammaproteobacteria bacterium, assembly GCA_048061415.1. Classification (GTDB taxonomy): domain Bacteria; phylum Pseudomonadota; class Gammaproteobacteria. Next base: position 170 of record JBGMRM010000068.1, read on the forward strand.
ATTTACCCCACAGGATGTCGTCGTCGGCACCGAGATAGCGCGCATCGTCACCGGTGGCGAAGTCGAACCCGGCACCGCCATGAGCGAACAGGATTTTTATGACGCCGAGCGCCGCTCATTTTTAAGCCTGGTATCGACCGCCGCGACACGAGAACGGATTAATACGATGTTAGACAAGGGTTCACCTCTCAGAAATTAGTCGGAGAAATTCCATGACAGTCGAATACGATCAACTACCACCGAGTGATGCCAACTTCGTCGCGTTGACCCCGCTGTCGTTTCTGCAACGCACCGCCGATATTTATCCACAACGCGAATCGCTGATTTACAACCAGCGCCGCTACACCTGGGCACAAACCCGTGCGCGCTGCACCCGCATCGCTTCAAGCCTGGCCGCACGAGGCCTTGGCAAAAACGATACGATCTCGGTATTCGCGTTCAACACCCCCGAAATGTTCGAATCTCATTTCGCTATCCCGATGGCCGGCGCGGTGCTGAATACAATTAATACCCGGCTCGATGCGGCTACTGTCGCCTATATTATCGACCACGGCGAATCCAGACTATTCATCGTCGACCGTCAACTCTGGCCTGTGCTGCAACAGGCGCTCGAAACTACCGAGTTAAAACCCGAAATCATCATCATCGACGACCCCGACGCGACCGAGAAACCCGACCTGCCAACAGACATCGATTACAGCTTTTACGAGGAGCTGGTAGAGCGCGGCGATGAAACCTTCACCTGGCGTGCGCCCGAAGACGAATGGCAGGCGCTCTCGTTGAATTACACCTCGGGCACCACCGGAAAACCCAAGGGAGTGGTTTATCACCACCGGGGCTCTTACCTGATGACCATGGGCACGGTGGTTTCCTGGGCCCTGCCCCAGCACCCGCGGTATCTTTATACCGTGCCGATGTTCCACTGCAACGGCTGGGGCCACGCCTGGACCATGACCGCGGTCGCCGGCACCGTGGTATGCCTGCGCGCATTCACGCCGAAACTGCTTTTCGACCTGGTCGAAGAACACGATATCACCCACTTCGGTGGCGCGCCGGTCATCCTCAATATGCTTGCGAATGCACCCGAAGCGGAGCAAAAACACTTCGAGCGAACCATACACGTCATGACTGCAGGCGCTCCTCCACCGGCCAAGGTACTCGAAAGTATGGACCAGTTCGGTTTCGAAGTGATGCACGTCTATGGACTCACCGAAACCTACGGCCACATACTACAGGCCGCGCCGCAGGAGAGCTGGGCGCAACAAAGCATCGAGGCACAGGCCGAGTTGAAATCACGCCAGGGCGTTCGATTCGCGATGACCGAAGCGGTCGATGTGATCAATACCGAAACCGGCGAACCGGTTCCCTGGGATTCGGAAACCCTCGGCGAAATCGTGATTCACGGCAACACCACGATGAAGGGCTACCTGAAAGACCCCGAAGCGACCGCCAAAACATTCCAGCATGGCTGGTTTTACAGCGGTGACCTGGCAGTCATTCAGGAGGATGGCTATATCCAGGTCAAGGATCGCGCCAAAGACATCATCATTACCGGCGGTGAAAACATTTCATCGGTCGAAATCGAAGGCGTGCTCTACAAACACCCATCGGTAGGCGATGCCGCGGTGGTCGCAATGCCCGACGAAAAATGGGGCGAAGTCCCCTGCGCATTCGTCGAACTCAAAGCCAACGCAGCAGCAAGCGAGACCGAATTGATCGATTTCTGCGCCGAAAACATGGCGCGCTTCAAACGCCCGAAGAAAGTCGTGTTCGGCGAACTACCCAAAACGGCGACCGGAAAAATTCAAAAAAACCTGCTACGTGAAAGGCTATAAAGCAGTTTCTCGCCTTCGTACGCCAGGTTATTTTTTGTGTAACGCCTGTCGTAACGCGGCTATGTGTTCCGGCCCAAGACCGCAGCAGCCGCCGACCATGCGCACACCGTTATCGATCCAGGCCTGTGCAGATTTCCCTAGCTCGTTGGGTTCGATTACGTCCACAAACTGCCAGTTAGGCATGGTGAAATAGCCGGATTCGGGGTAGACACCGACGGGGCCGTCCCAGTATCGTTTGACGATCTCCAGGGCTTTTTCCACGTCGGGTACCGGCGTGTGCATGATATTCATCACCATGGCTGGATATCCGGCAAGGGCTCTGACCTGGCTTTCAAAATCCAGCTCTTTATAGTCAAACACCGACAGCGAGCTGCACCCCTCGTGTGTCTCGGCGCTCACCCCAATCCAGATGGGCAGGCCGACTTCGATCGCCGAGTCGATGGTGGCGACTGAAAAGGCGGTTGTCTGACACATCTCCAGCGCTATCAGGTCAACCCCGGCTTCGGCCAGAATTTCGGCCTGTTCCCTGACAGAGCGGCCTACGTCCCCGGGCTTATTCCACCTGGGATCATCGCTCGTGGTCCATTCGCAAATTGAGCCCGCGATGGCCACTGGCCCTGTCGCCACATTGTCACGGGCCTGTTGAGCGAGCCTGACGGCATTTAAGTTAATTTCTCGCACCTGATCGCCAAGATCTCCCGGTTCGAGCATATGCCGTGCGGCGGAAAAAGTATTGGTGATGATGACCTCGGCGCCGGCGTTGATGAAATCTTCATGCGCCTGGCGCACCGCGTCCGGGTGGGACAGAACCGCCCGGGCGTTCCACACCTTTCCATCCATCGGCACACCCGATTTTTCGAGCTGGGTCCCCATACCGCCATCGATGACGACCGGTGCGCCGTTGCCGCCTAGTCGGTCTTCGAGCCAGGAAATGTTTTCATTCATTGGTTTTCTCCACACTGGCAGGCAAGATATCAGATTTGTGAGACGACTAACATACATCACTACTGCGATACGCGAATGCCTGCTGCTCACGGTATTCCATCGGATTGCGCTACAGGCACTCTAAAGTTATCCGCCGAGATATTTAATTCGCCGACTCTTCAGTCGATTGAATTGGCTCTACCGGGCCATATAATATAGAGTTCAGCTCCGAACCACTCTGGTATAGAAATGAATCAGGACATCTCACCCCTCGATCTGCGCCATCAAATTCGCAGCGGTGCGCATAGCGGAAATACTTCCGGCTATTCGAAGGGTTATGTACAGGGAAATTTGTGTATATTACCGGCCGACTGGGCGGGCGAATTCCTGCAGTTTTGCCAGTCGAACCCGAAACCCTGCCCATTGATTGGCATGGCTTCGTCACCGGGTGACTACCAAATGCCGGCGCTGGGCGAAGACCTAGATATCCGCACCGATATCCCCAGCTACAGGGTTTTCAAAGATGGCGAGTTTCGGGAAGAAGTCACCGACATCGGCCATTACTGGCGCGATGACCTGGTATCTTTCGTGCTCGGTTGCTCATTTTCTTTCGAAGAGGCGTTGATCGCCGACGGCCTGGATATTCGCAATGTATCCGAAGGCGTCAACGTACCCATGTATCGAACCACTATCGATTGCACAAGTGCCGGCAGGTTCAGCAGCAAAATGGTGGTGAGCATGCGCCCGATGCTGCCGGCCGATGCGATCCGCGCGATCCAGATTTGCACCCGCTTTCCGGCGGTACACGGTGCACCGATTCACTTCGGCGACCCGGATTTCATCGGTATTCGCGATATCGACCATCCCGAGTTTGGCGACGCGGTAACGATCAGGGAAAACGAGGTACCGGTATTCTGGGCCTGTGGGGTTACCCCGCAGGTGGCGGTGGAACAGGCCAAACCACCCTTTTGCATCACCCATTCCCCGGGCTGCATGCTGGTGACCGACATGCCCAACAGCCAACTGGCCGTGATGTAAGCGAGGGAATAGACGATGTTACTACTCAACTGTGACCTGGGCGAAAGCTATGGCTCGTGGAAAATGGGTAGCGATTCCGATGCCATGCCACATATCGATCAGGCCAATATCGCCTGTGGTTTTCACGGCGGTGACCCGCTGGTGATGAAAAGCACGCTCGCGCTGGCGAAACAACACGATGTCATGGTCGGTGCTCACCCGGCCTACCCCGACCTGGTCGGTTTTGGCCGGCGCTCGATGAACTGCTCCACCGAGGAGATCATGGCGCTGGTCAATTACCAGGTCTCGGCGATCGATGGCATGGCGAAAATCCAGGATATCGATCTGGCTTATGTCAAACCACACGGTGCTCTGTATAACGACATGATGGCCAAACCGTCAGTACGTAGCGCAATTATGCAGGCGGTATCCGAGTATCACCGCCCCTTACGCCTGATGTTGCAGGCAACCCCCGAAGCCGACAATCACCGGGAAGAGGCCGACGGATACGGTATCGATCTCTGGTTCGAAGCCTTTGCCGATCGCTGTTACGACGACGATGGTAAATTACTCGCGCGCTCGAAAGAAGGCGCGGTCCATACGCGGGAAAAAATGCTCGAGCAGGTGGGGCAAATATGCCGGCACGGCACGGTTACCTCGGTCGGCGGCCACACCCTGAAACTGGCTCCCGATACCCTCTGCGTTCATGGCGATAACGCAGAAGGGGTTGCGGCAATCATCGAAAACAGAAAAATAATCCATCAATGAAAATTGAAGTTGCCGGGCAGGACGCTTTTATCGTCTATTTTGCCGATCAAACCAGTCCGACAGTCTCCGCTATGATCCAGCACGCGGTGGCAAATATTCGTGCGCAGTTGCCCGATATCGTCGTAGACCTGGTACCTTCTTACGCGTCGCTACTGGTGATTTACGATATCGACCAGTGCGACCACTTCGAGGCCAGAAGGCGATTGCGCGAGGCACTCGATGACCTCAATATAACGGATTGGGGTGGCCATAATCTGGTCACTCTGCCGGTCTACTACAGCCTCGAATCGGGCCCCGATTTAAAGATCATCGCGGAGCGCGCCAACATCAGTGCAGACGAAGTAATCGATATCCACGTGCAGGGGGAATACCGTGTTTACGCAATCGGTTTTGCACCGGGTTTTGCTTATCTGGGTGAAGTCGACGAACGCATCGCCGCGCCAAGGCTCGCGACCCCCCGCCAAAAAGTTCCGCGCGGTGCGGTGGCGATTGCGGATCGGCAGACCGCCGTCTACCCGGCTCAATCCCCCGGTGGGTGGAACCTGATCGGCCTTTGTCCGACGCGCATGTTCGATCCATCCAAAGAACCCAGCATGCCGGTCAAGGTAGGAGACCAGGTTAAGTTCAGGCGCATCGGCCGTGATGAATTCCTTTCTCTGGGGGGTACCCTGTGAACGGGTTCAAGGTCATTCAGCCGGGCTTGCTGACCCTGATACAGGACCGGGGCAGATTCGGTGTCCATAACCTTGGTCTGACCCAGGGTGGCCCACTCGACAGGCTCGCCTACGACTGGGCCAATCGTCTGTTGGGTAACGAAAAGAATGCCAGCGACCTCGAAATCAGCTTTGGCGGGCTGGTAGTGGAATCTGAAGTCGATACCGCGATAGCCATTACCGGGGCCGAGCTGCCCTGCACCGTGAATGGCGGCAACATCGCTCAGTGGCATACTCACTCGATTAAAAAAGGAGACAAACTGGAACTGGGATATACGGTTTCGGGTACTCGCGCTTACCTCGCTGTAGCGGGTGGTTTTGACATACCCCTCAGTTTCGGCAGTAGCTCGACCGTGGTGCGCGAGAATATCGGTGGCATCCACGGCGATAAATTGCAGGCTGGCGATCAACTCGCGTGCAAACCGCAGGCACTCGCTTCTCACCGGTTACTGGCTGAACATCACCGGCCGAAATATGGCGGCAGCGCGACCCTTCGCGTTGTCTGCGGCTATCAAGAGCATGCTTTTGACTCCACCCAGCAGTGGCGATTTTTTAATTCCGACTACTGCGTGACCGAGCGTAGCGACCGCATGGGGTTCCGGCTTGAGGGCGAAACGATCCTCTCGAAAATCGTGGGTATGCTCTCAGAAGGGATATGTCACGGTGCGATTCAAATCCCGGCAGATGGCCAGCCTATTGTTTTAATGAACGACCGGCAGACCATTGGAGGTTATCCTAAAATAGGTTCGGTCATTCCAGTAGACACAGCACGCCTGGCGCAGCTGGGCCCGGGTTCGGTGGTACGTTTTGAGGCGATCAGCCTCGAACACGCCCACAATTTACACTGGCTGGAAAGGTCTCGATTCGAACGCACCCAGCCTGAGAAGTGCTAATGGATGACAATTCCGCGGAATTGGCGCTGAGTCAAAAGATTGAAGATATCCTGGTCGCGCGTAATTTGCGTGGCATGAAAAGCGTACGAACCCATTTGCAACCCGGTTATTGCCTGCGCGCCGCGCAGATCCTGCGTGAATGTAAGGGCCACGTATTGATCGGCACTGGATTCCCGGTGGTAGATACTTTCGAGACTGATGGACCCGTTGGCACTATCGCACTTTACGATGCGCTGGAAACCCTGGGCGCGACACCGGTCATAGTCTGCGGGCGACCCCTTTCCGGAGCGCTGGCGAGTCGATATCGGGTTCACGAAATTCGCGTCGGCGATCATGACCAGCGGGAACAGGAAGCGATCGAGGCGCTGGAAAAGTATCGACCCCAGGCGATCGTCTCGATAGAACGTCCGGGACAGGCCGCCGATGGCGGTTACTACAATATGCGTGGCGAGAGTATCAGCTCGCGCACCGCCTGCTTCGATACCTTCATGAACCTGAGCGATTGCCCCACCATCGCGGTCGGCGATGGCGGCAACGAAATCGGTATGGGCAAGGTCAGCGAAGCTCTCAGTGGTCTGAACATAATACCGGCCGCTACCAGCTGCGATGAACTCATCGTCGCCGACGTATCGAACTGGGGCGCTTACGGCATCATTTCATTCCTGTCGGTCTGGCATGGCAGCGACCTGCTTAAGGAAATCAACCCGCTCGGAATCCTCGAATATATTTCCGCACTCGGCAGCGTCGACGGTGTGACACGGATTAATCAATTGACCGAAGATGGACTACCGGTCAGCGAGGGTGAATCGATTCTGCGTGAATTACGCGAAGCTTGCGGGTTTGGGGTATAGCCACTCTATATAGGCGTAACCACCAGTATGTTCTTACAGGAACGCTGCAAGCCATCCATGGGCGCTCTCACGCGACGTGACCGCCATGGAGGGTGGAAATGCAGTAGGGTTGTCCGGGACAGCCCCTGCCCCTGTCGCGCAAGGCCCTGTAAAAACATACCGGTGGTTACGCTTGCCAGAGTTCAGCTAGTGCCAACCCTTGATAACCGAATCAACATTAAAATAGGCAGGGGTCGTTCCGACGACCCCACTGCATTTCCACCAGAGCCTGCCCCGTGAGCATCGCGAACGCTT
>JBGMRM010000069.1:0-7404 GCA_048061415.1 Gammaproteobacteria bacterium
AGCCTCCTGTTTGCCGTAAATATCCAGCGCATCTGCGTCAGGCACTCGAAGTACCGCACCAATTTTCAGGTAATTGATATTATTGTCGCCAAACGCCTCCGGGTTGCTGCGCTGCAACGCCAGCATCACCTGATTTATGCTGTGCTCCGAATCCTTAAAACGATCGGCAAGCGACCACAGGGTGTCGCCCTTAAGAATTTGCACTTCACCGTCGAAGGTCATTTCCGCGTCTTCGGCAATGGTTTGATCTCCAACCTCGGGGAGCCCGGTTTCGCCAGTCGGCTCGGTATCGTTAAGCGCAATCGGCTCTACGGCTGTAAGCGGTTCCGGCGTTACAATCGGCTCTACGGTAGCAATTGGCTCTGGCGCAGTTTGCTGCTCACTGATAACACTGGAGGACCCATCGCCCTCACTGGCTATCGGCGTTTCTATTGCAACTTCGGCGGGTATCGGCGGACTCGGTTCCGCCGGCGCCGCGATATCAGCGTAAAAAGGGGGATCGAGCAATACGGTAAATTCTTTTAAGAGTCGGCCCTTGGACCAGTCCGCTTCTATCAGGAAATTTAGGAAGGGTTCCCTTATTGCTGACTTGGTAGTGACCAGGATGACCGCTTTATCACCGGCTTCATTTCTCTTTACCAAAAATCGCAATTCGGACAAATGGCCGGGGCGCGAAAGACCCGCTCGGGTAAATGCGTCTCGAGATGCGAGGCTAATGAGCAGGTCGTCGATTTCCCCGGCGCGCGAAGAAATCACTTCTATTTCAGCTTTTAATGGCTGGTTCAGGAAAGAATTAACTTCGATTTCGCCCAGACCCAGGGCAAAAACATTCGACGGCAGCGCAAAACTTGCGAGGTAAAATGTTATTATAAGTCCCAGATTACGCACTTTTAGTCTCCCAATCTCCCTAGCATATTTTTATTAAAGTGCCCAGATTCCATGCACCTATCTCACCAGTTAGAGAATTTACTTTAAAGAAAGCACTTTCATAAGTGCTTGTAACTATAGAATATAAATACGATTTTAGCAAAATATCTTTCAAATCCAGTAATTATTTATCAATAATTGTCCGATCTACACAAAAATCATCCTAAACAGGTTTGTGCAGGATCGATCGGACACCTAAATATTTCGATTTATATCACAACTAACTAATTGATTACAATAGAAAATATTATTTATGCTGGTTATTCCTGGTTGCCTGCTATCGATATAATTGGTGGTCATTTACGGGCTTAGCGCCAGTTCCTGGCAAATACCACCAAACTCGACCTCGGTACTTAATCTCCAACAGGTGGAATTTTGGCCCTAAAATGGCTTAATTTATAGTGCTATTTTAATGTATTTTGGTGGGCTATTAACCAAAAATTTGGCTATAAATAGTGATTATTGGGTAAAGGAACCTCTGATCTATTCGTGAACTCGCATCTTGAAGCCAAAATCCGACGCTTTTTCGTTGTTAATCTTCGCAATAGCTAGCTATTACGTGCGATTAACGCCTTAAATCGACGAATTTTGATCTCCAATCTACTTCGTCCAGAATAAATCAGAGGTTCCTTAAAAGTATTTTCAGCATGCGTCGTAACGGCTCGGCCGCACCCCAGAGTAATTGATCGCCCACGGTGAAGGCCGAAAGATATTTATTCCCCATATTCATCTTGCGCAATCGGCCCACTGAAATATCGAGCGAACCTGTAACCGCTGCCGGCGATAATTGCTCCATCGAAATCCGACGTTCGTTTGGCAGCACCCTGACCCAGTCGTTTGACTCGGCCAGAATTTGGTGAATTTCATCGATTGGCACATTCTTCTTCAACTTCACGGTCAAAGCCTGCGAATGTGAACGCATCGCTCCCACGCGTACACAAATGCCGTCTATCGGAATTAAATTTGAGCTACGCCCTAAAATCTTGTTCGCCTCAACACCGCCTTTCCATTCTTCCCTGCTTTGGCCATTGTCGAGTTGTGCGTCTATCCAGGGTATCAGGCTGCCTGCCAGAGGCACGCCGAACTGGCCGCAGGGATAATCAGGTGACCGCAGGTTTTGTGTGACGAGCTGGTCGATTTCGAGAATAGCCGAAGCCGGATCGTCGAGCAGTTTGCCGACACTGGCATGGATGCTGCCCATCTGCGCTATCAGTTCGCGCATGTGTTTGGCGCCGCTACCCGATGCGGCCTGATAAGTCATGACGCTAATCCAGTCGACCAGATCCTGTTTTAATAATCCAGCCATCGCGAGCATCATCAGGCTCACGGTACAATTTCCACCGATAAAATCCTTTTTACCGGCTGCAACCGCCTCGTCGATGACCGAACGATTGACCGGGTCGAGAATAATCACCGTATGCTCGTGCATACGCAGGGTCGAGGCAGCGTCTATCCAGTACCCATTCCATCCGCTTGCGCGTAAATCACCGTAAACCTGGCTGGTATAGTCACCACCCTGGCAGGAAACGATCGCATCCATCGATTTGAGGCTCTCCAGGTCGGTCGCATCCTTAAGCGGAGGAATTTCCCTGCCGATATCGGGTCCCTGCTGCCCGGCTTGCGAAGTGGTGAAAAACACCGGTTCGTCAATATTGGCAAAATCGCCCTCGTCCGTCATGCGTTGCATCAGTACCGAACCTACCATGCCGCGCCATCCGACAAATCCCACTCGTTTCATTGTCTACCTGCCTTAATAGTTAATCAGGATGGGCCTGGTTCACGAAGCGCCGCAACCACGGCATCGCCCATTTCTGCAGTACCCACACTTTTGCTGCCGTCAGCGATGTCGGCGCTTCGAAATCCCTGGTTCAATACATTGCCGACCGCAGTATCGATCAGGTTCGCAAGCTCGGGCTGCTCCAGGCTGTAGCGCAACATCATCGCCACGGATAAAATCGTCGCCAGTGGATTGGCCAAATTCTTGCCGGCTATATCCGGCGCCGATCCGTGTACCGGTTCGTACAGCCCCTTCCCCTCACTGTCGAGCGAGGCCGAAGGCAGCATGCCGATGGAACCGGTGAGCATGGCTGCGGTATCCGACAGAATGTCGCCAAACATATTTCCCGTCACGATGACATCGAACTGTTTCGGCGCACGTACTAGTTGCATCGAGGCATTGTCGACGTACATGTGCGATAACTCCACGTCCGGGTAAGCGCTTGCCACCTCTATGACTACCTCGCGCCACAACTCGGAAACCTCGAGTACGTTCGCCTTGTCAACCGAGCAGAGCTTTCGATTACGCAACAGGGCAATATCGAACGCCGAGCGGGCTATCCGATCTATTTCGTGTTCCGCATAGACCAGTGTGTTGAATCCCTCGCGTTCACCGCTTTCGAGCTCACGGATACCCCGCGGTTCGCCAAAATATATACCGCCGGTCAATTCGCGCACGATCATGATATCCAGCCCCGAGACCAGTTCAGGTTTCAGGCTCGATGCATTGGCCAGTTGCGGGTACAACATCGCCGGTCGCAGGTTGGAAAAAAGCGCCAACGACGAACGCAGCTGGAGCAGGCCACGCTCGGGTCGCACGGCACGGTCGAGCGATTCGTACTGCGGGCCCCCAACCGAGCCCATTAATATCGCGTCAGCCTGTCTGCAAAGCGCCAGGGTTGAATCGGGGAGTGGCTGACCGGTCTGCTCATACGCGGCTCCGCCCAGGGCAGCGTATTCCAGTTCGGCTTCAAAACCGAAATCCTGCTTCAGGCATTCCAGCAATTTGTCCGCTTCGGCAACAATTTCCGGGCCGATACCGTCGCCGGGTAATATCGCGATTTTTTTAATCACCGGTCAGCCGCCCCCAGCCAGGGATACCTTTCATAATACTGTTGTTCAAATAACTTTATCTGATCGGCATGCTGCATCGTCAGGCCGATATCGTCGAAACCATTCAACAGGCAATATTTACGGAATTCGTCAATCTCGAAGGGCATCTGGACGCCGGCGGAGGTCGTCACCAGCTGGTTTTCCAGGTCGATTCCCAACTGGTAATCCTGTTGCTGCTCGAGTTCATCGAAAAGTTGATCGATCAGATTCGTGGCAAGTGGCACCGACAGGAGGCCGTTCTTAAAACTGTTATTATAAAAAATGTCGGCGAAGCTCGGGGCGATAACGACCCTGAAACCAAAATCCATCAAGGCCCACACCGCGTGCTCGCGTGACGAACCGCAGGCAAAATTCTCACGCGCCAGTAGAATCTGGGCATGCTTGAAGGGCGTTTTGTTGAGCACGAAATCGGGATTCACGCGCCGTTCCGAATTGCTCTGCCCCGGCTCTCCCGGATCGAGGTAGCGCCAGTCATCGAACAGGTTGGGGCCAAAACCCGAGCGCTTGATCGATTTTAAATACTGCTTCGGGATTATCGCATCGGTATCGATATTTGGACGGTCGATGCCGGCGACTATGCCGGTGAATGTTTGAAATTTATCCATGTTAAGTCCCTGCCTCGTTACGCTCAGAAGTCTGCATGTCCCACCTCAATCGAGATCTCGCACATCGACGAAGTGCCCTTTTACCGCCGCCGCAGCGGCCATCGCCGGGGATACCAGGTGGGTGCGGCCACCCTGCCCCTGCCTGCCTTCAAAATTTCGGTTCGAGGTCGAGGCGCAACGCTCTCCCGGTTCGAGGCGGTCATCGTTCATCGCCAGACACATAGAGCAGCCCGGTTCGCGCCATTCGAACCCGGCATCGATAAATATGCGGTCCAGACCCTCGGCTTCGGCCTGCTGTTTTACCAGCCTGGAACCCGGGACCACCATCGCGAGCCTGATATTGCCGGCCACCTTGCGCCCTTTCGCGACCTCGGCAGCCGCGCGTAAATCTTCGATACGGCCATTGGTACAGGAACCGATGAATATTTTATCCAGCTTCACCTCGCCGATCGGTACATTGGCTTCGAGGCCCATATAAGCCAGGGCTTTTTGCATGCCTCCCGACCTGACTTCGTCGGCTTCCGCCGCCGGGTCCGGGATGCTACCGCTTACCGCCACCACCATTTCGGGCGACGTACCCCAGGTAATTTGCGGCTCGATCGATGCACCGTCTATATGGACTTCGCGATCGAACCGCGCATTCTGGTCGGAATGCAGGGTTTGCCACCAGGCGACTGCCCTGTCCCAGTTTTCACCGCTCGGAGCGAATGGCCGACCCCTGATATAATCGATTGTGGTTTGATCGCAGGCAACCAGACCTGCGCGTGCACCCGCCTCGATAGTCATATTGCACAGGGTCATACGACCTTCCATCGACAAACTGGTGATCGCCTCGCCGGCAAATTCGATGGTATGACCGGTGCCGCCTGCGGTGCCGATTTCGGCGATTATCCTGAGCACGATATCCTTGGCGGTAATTCCGTCGGCGACCGCTCCATCGATAGTGACGCGCATGTTTTTCGACTTGTTTTGAATCAGGCACTGGGTTGCCATCACGTGCTCGACCTCAGAAGTGCCGATACCGAACGCGAGCGCTCCAAACGCGCCGTGCGTAGAGGTGTGCGAGTCGCCGCAAACGACCGTCATGCCGGGCAGGGTTGCGCCCTGCTCGGGGCCGATCACGTGGACGATTCCCTGTCGTGAATCGCCCATCTTGAATTCAACCAGCCCATACCTGTCGCAATTCTGATCGAGGGTATCTACCTGCAAACGCGAGACTTCGTCGGTAATTCCATTTTCCAGGTTGATGGTCGGTATATTATGGTCGGGCACCGCGAGAATCGACTCCTTACGCCACAACCCTCTATTGGCCAGTTGCAACCCCTCGAAGGCCTGGGGAGATGTGACTTCGTGCACCAGGTGCCGGTCGATATATAATAACGCCGTGCCGGCCTCGTCGCGCCGCACTTCATGCGCCGCCCAGATTTTATCGTACAGGGTTTGTGCAACCATAATAAATACCGCAAATTAACTTGCAAAAATTCTACGCTGCTTTGTACAATAACTCTAATTCATATTTTTCATGAAATTAATAACTAAATGGAATAATGATGCAAACCTCGCAAATCTCGACATTCCTCGCCATCGCCGAATTACAGTCATTCTCGCTCGCGGCGGAACGGCTACACATTACCCAGCCTGCGGTGAGCAAACGCATCCGGCAACTGGAAGAACAGATGAAAACCACGCTGTTCGACCGTATCGGCAAAAAGAGTATCCTGACCCCGAGTGGAGAAGCTTTTTTGCCCCACGCCGAACGCGTACTGCACGAACTGAAAGTATATAAATCGAGGCTCACGCGTTTACAGGATAAGCCGTCGGGTACACTGAGCCTCGCGACCAGCCATCATGTAGGCCTGCATCGACTACCCCAGGTGCTGCGTGATTTTAAAATTGAATACCCCGAAGTCGATCTCGATTTGCATTTCATGGACTCCGAAGACGCCTGCGTGGCGATTGCCAATAACGAACTCGAACTCGCAATCGTCACCCTGCCGCAAAACACCGACGACAAATTAACACTCGAACCAGTCTGGATCGATCTGCTGCAAATTGTATTCGCACCCGACCACCCACTGGCAGCATCGGCGAAGGTCAACAGGCGCCAGCTACTCGAATACCCGGCTATCCTGCCATCCACGGGCACCTTTACGCGCAAAATCATCGATCAACATTTCTCCACCGGCAAGGACGGGATGAAGATTATCCTCGAAACCAACTATCTCGAAACCATCAAGGTCATGGTTTCGGCTAACCTGGGCTGGAGTATGCTGCCGGTCAGCATGCTGGATCAATCGGTTGTCGGCAGACCGCTGAATGGTCTCGAAATAAAAAGATCGCTGGGCATAGTAACACGCAGGAACCGAACCCTGTCGCTCAGTTCCAGCGCGATGATCTCGATGCTACGGCGTGAGGATGGGTGAGGATGGGGTCAGGTCTTTGATTTATGAATTTGACCTCATTAATTCATAAATCAAAGACCTGACCCCATTAACACTATCCTGCACGATTATGCGAAAAAATTACGCTGTTTACGAGCTACTGGGGACTGCATTGGCACAGGTTTATTGCTATAGTCTGCCGTCACACAAAACATGGAGATCATCATGCGTCATACACTTAGTTTCATACTATTTATATTAACGCTTTCTATCGGCAGTAGTGCGCTAGCAGGTGGCGTCAGCCGCGCGTCGTTTACCATTGGTGTTGAAGATCGTGAACCAGTACTCATGGTGGATACCATCAGTGCCGAATCCTATAACTCGATTTCCTTTTTTACCGAATTATCGGACCTGGAAGGTAAAACGATTACGCATCAATGGATGTATGACGGTAAGGTGATGTTCGAAAAATCCTTCGACGTCAGGGGTGCACGCTGGCGCGTCTGGACCAGCAAAACACTCCTGCCCAGCTGGACCGGCACCTGGACCGTCAACGTCCTCGACGAAGACCGCACGGTACTGGAAAGCAAAACTTTCGAATA
>JBGMRM010000070.1:0-7385 GCA_048061415.1 Gammaproteobacteria bacterium
GAAAACCAGATATCCTGGTAGCGGTTGTCGATCGCATCATCCTCTCCGCCATCAACCTGAGCGCCGCCGCTTGCTAAAGAAGATGGGTTGGATTGTAGCTGCTGCTCTAGACGAAAACCGGCCTTCATGCCGTTGCTGAGTTCCTGGCTACCGGTGATGCGAAAGCGCGACCCGCTCCAGCCGATATCCTGAAACTGGGTTTCATCTCCCTGTGCGTCGTCGGGCATGACCATCATGAGGCTGACCTGCCCGGATATTTTAAACTCGATAGCCTGAGCTACGGTAGCGAAGACCATCGAGCCGGCTATCACCGCCATAACGAGCGATTTTTTAACTAATGCGTGAGAGGGGCCTGTTAATTCATCAGGCATCGGATGTATCATTGGCGAATCGCCAATATTTAACTGTTTCATGTTGATCTCCTTTGATTTTTTTGAAATGTGCTTTTGTTATCTTAGCGCCGGTACAGAATACAACAATACCGCGTAGCGAATAAATAGCATTAATTAACAACCACGGAATAGGTGGCTAAGAGTCTGACTAGCTAACGAAAGTGTTGTAAACAGGCAACATTTCTAAAAGCCGTATCGGATCATAAATTCGAGGGCCGAGTGGCGGGTTTCACTGCGTGGCTCGGTGACAAACCCGGACTGCCCAAAAAAGTCATCGGTGAATACCGAATTGCTCCTGCCGAATTCCCAGTATTCCACCAGCAGATTAACCGAGCTTAGCCAGCCCCTGCTATTACCCCACTTTTTCCCCGCGCGCAGGCGAAATCCGGGTTTGGATCCGAGATCGAGCGTTACTGAACTCGATGGCAGTTTCAACTTCATTTTTGGACCGAGCGTACGAAACGCCGACAGACTAAGCCAGTAAGAAGATGACGGGTTATCCCGGGATTCGAGGCTTAAACCCAGTTCCAGTTCGAACCAGGAATAATTCTCGTGCAGGCCCAGCACATTGTTTCGAGTCAGGATATCGCGATCCCAGTTCCAGTATTGAAAGCCGAAAAAAATATTATCCAGAAACGCACTCTGGTAGCCCGGATCCAGGGTCACGCCGAAGTTAATCAATTGCTCAATTGTTTCGGTTTCGTGCGGGACGCCCAATTGAGTCTGCCCGGTGTAATCGACTCTGCCCCCATACAGTGACACGTGCGCCCTGAGGTTTTCGGCGCGCTGCACCGGATTAAAGCTCAGCCTGAGGCCGGGTATAGCGCCCTGCTCCTTATCCAGCAACTGGTTGTTCTGATTGAATTCCTGGTAATTGAAAAAATACAGCGTGGGCGTTAATACGAGATCGTCGGCGTATAGCAGGCTCGGTGGCAGCCAAATTAAGCCCGATAAAAAAAAATGTCTGCCGAGTCGTTTCATAGCAGGGCCTATTTATACAGGTATGAAGCGAGAAAAAACAGGCACAAACCAGTTTCGCGCGTGTTTTGGGTTGTTTTAAACGAGTAGCCTCATCAGGGTTTTTGCGTAAAATTGGAAACATTCAACGGAAAACTTTTACCGTTGTAACCTGGAGCACCTGGGAAATATGTCTTCGCATTTAAGTTACCGGGAAATCATCAACCACGACGACTTCCCGATCGACGAAGCTGATCATTTAAAGCGTACGCAGATGATAGAACGCGTACGCTCGGAACTGGCCAAAGACGGTTGTGCGGTGGTTCGGAATTTTATCAGCGACGCTGGGTTGCAGGCGCTACTGGCCGAAGCTTTGGCGCGTAAGGATCAGGCCTATTATTCGCCGAACAAACAGTGCAATGTTTATCTGGGCGATGGCGACCCCGGCCTGCCGGGCGACCACCCGCAAAATATATTTCTACCGCGCAGCAATGGGTTTATCACCGCCGACCTGTTCGGCGAAGATACCACCGCGTACCGGTTATATTACTGGGAACCGTTGCGGGAATTTCTCGCCGAATGCCTCAGCAGACAGGAATTGTTTATTTACCAGGATCCGGTCTCCAATATGATTGTCAATCTGGGTAAAC
The DNA here is from genome assembly GCA_048061415.1 of Gammaproteobacteria bacterium. GTDB lineage: Bacteria > Pseudomonadota > Gammaproteobacteria. Next base: position 2,000 of record JBGMRM010000070.1, read on the forward strand.
CCGGGCAACAATTTAACTGGCACTTCGATACCAACGAATTCACTATCACCATGTTGCTACAGGCGGCGGGTTCGGGTGGGTATTTTGAATACGTGCCCGGACTGCGTAGTCCGCAAGACGAATGCTATGCGGAAGTCAAAAAAGTGCTCGACGGCGACCGTAGCCGGGTGACGCGCCTGGAGTTAAATGCAGGCGACCTGCAATTTTTCCTTGGACGCTTTGCGCTGCATCGGGTGACTGAAAATACCGGAAACGAGGACCGCCTGTTATTGATCATGTCCTTCAGCGAAAAGCCGGGCATGATGGGTAGCGTGGTGCGCGTGAAGGATCTCTACGGTAAGGTGACTGAGGCGCACCTGGACAACGTATCGACTCGGGTACGCGCGGACGATTTGCTGGATTAATTCCGGAAATTTCCCTCCGATTCAGCCTGGCACGGGTCTTAAGTATGCGCTAACAAGATTAATTCCGGCAAAGATTATTACCCTTAAATGGGTGCTAATCGGCATGTTTCCTTGCTAGTATTAGTGCATCTTCATCGCAACAGGCCACTATGCAGGTAATAAAACGAGGTACAGGCAATCGGATTTTATCGATATTATTTTTGGCCGCAATTCTCTTTCTGGTCTCTATTAGTTCCAGTGCACAGGTTTTTCTTAATCGATCCTACAATACTCTCGAACGGTCGAAACCGATCAAGGGTGATTTCGAAGAAATCATTCGCTACGGCAAACTACGCATCTTGCTGACGCAGGATTATAGCAGCGTCGCTTATCTGCCGCGCAGGCGGTCGCCATTGGCAGAGCAACAGCGCATGGCGGAAGACTTTGCGCTATCGCATGGATTGATCCCCGAACTTATCATCGTTAAAAACTTTGCTGAATTAATTCCAGCCCTGGTTGCAGGCAAGGGCGATTTGATTATCAGTAACCTGACGATAAACGAGCAACGTCGCGAGAAAATCAGCTTTTCGGTGGCGGTATCGCAGGTGCGCGAACAGGTGGTGGTGCGCAAGGACGATGACTCGGTCACGCGCGTGCGCGACCTTAACGGTAAATTGCTGATGGTGAATCGGGATTCTACTTTCTGGGATGCCCTGCAGTGGCTCAGGGAAAACAAGTATCCGGATATGGAGGTGCTGGCGACACCGGACAACGAATTGCATGAACAGATACTCGATCGGCTCAGCGACGGAGAAATCGATGCGACTATCCTCGACAGCAACCTGGTAGAAATTTATCAAAGCTACCGAAGCGATATTAAAGTCGCGACCAACTTCAGCGGGCAGCGCGATATAGGCTGGGGTATCCGTAGGGATGCGCCACGGCTGGTAAGCGCCATCAACAAGTTCCTGCTACTGGAAAATGTGGCGGGCAACGACGAAGCCCCGTTTAAAGGTGATTTCGATCAGATCAGGAAGCGCCGCATATTGCGCGTATTGCTGCGCAACAACGCGTCTTCTTACTTTCTCTATCGTGGAGAACTAATAGGATTCGAATACGAACTCGCGCAGGAATTTGCGCGCTACTATAATCTGCGGCTTGAAGTAGTGGTTCCATCCAGCCACAAGGAAATGTCTAGCTTGCTACTGGAAGGCAGGGCAGACATGGCGATGGGATTTCTAGAGCCGAGCGATTCGCTGCGGCGGCTTGGCATCGAGTATTCCCAACCTTATCACTATGCGCGCCAGCACATCGTAGTGCAAAAAGATGATCCGGCGACACAGATATCGGATCTGGATTTTCGAACCATCGCCGTGCGGCGAAACAGCGCTTATTGGGATACCCTGTCGAAATTGCAACAACAGGGGGCTAATTTTAGCCTGCGCGCTATCGACGACGACGTCGAAACCGAGCAGTTGATTCAGCAGGTCGCGAGCGGCCGCTACGAGGCGACCATGGCCGACGAGCAAATCCTCGATATCGAGCTCGCAAGGTCGGTCGCGGTCAAATCGGCATTTGCCGTGGCTGCGGAAATTCCGCATGCGATCGCCGTTCGTGCACGAAATAACAAATTGAGGACGGCACTCGATGCGTTTATCAAGCGTACTTACAAGGGTGAATTTTATAATGTACTTTATCAAAAGTATTTCAAAAGCCGTCGTTCGGTGGTCAAGCTCGCGCGCGGGAGGGTGATCGATTTGCTCAAGGGTCAAATTTCGCCATACGATAATCTGGTGCAAAAATATGCCGATGAGTTTGGCTTTGACTGGCGCCTGATCACCGCGCAAATGTTCCAGGAAAGTCGCTTTAACCCGAAGGCCCGGTCTTTATCCGGCGCTCGCGGGCTGATGCAACTGATGCCGCGTACCGCTCGCTCGCTCGGGGTCAAGAATATCGACAGGCCCGATGCCAGCATCATGGCCGGGATCAAATATTTGGACTGGTTACGTGACCGTTTTTCGGACAAATTACCTGTTTCCGAGCGAATGTGGTTTTCGCTCGCTGCCTACAATGCCGGGGTTGGACACGTGCGCGATGCCCAGCGTTTGGCGAAAAGTATCGGCCTGGACCCCGGCCGCTGGTTTTCGAATGCGGAGACGGCGATGCTGTTGCTATCGCAAAAAAAGTACGCGAGCAAAGCGCGTTACGGATTTATCAATGGCGAGGAACCGGTCAACTATGTGCGAGATATCAAACAGCGCTTCGAAGCCTATGTTGAACTGGGTGGCAACTTGCCGAGCAAAGCGAAACTGCCCGGAAATTTAAACCTGGCGCTCAGATAAAGGGTTCGCAAACCCCTGATCGAGCATGACCGATTAGAGGTTCCCTGGCTGCATCCAGATATGCTGGCTATCGGCATCACAATCGATTAGCCTCGCGGTCAGTTTTTAACCTATATATTCTTTAGCCCGTGAACACCACCGCTGTTAACCGCGGCATCGTCGCGATCATGATCAACAATGTGCTGCTGGGACTGGCAATGGGCATGTTCTTCCCGTTGATCCCGCTGCGTCTCGATGAACTCGGGGTAAGCGCGGGTCTGGTCGGTCTGAATGCGGCTTCATCGTCGGTAGCCACGCTGGTGATCGCGCCCCTGATCGGGTTGATTCTGACACGCCGGGGCTATTCGGGTACGCTCGTCATTGCAATTATAGCGTTTATAGCAGGCGTTTTCGCGATGTCCCTGTACCAGGAATACTGGTACTGGACCGGCCTTCGATTTCTCGTCGGTATCGGTATAGCGCTGCACTGGGTCGTGGTCGAAAGCTGGCTCAACCAGGCTGCGGCTGAAGATAAGCGTGGTCGAATTCTATCGATCTATATCGCCTGCGTGATCGGGGGTAATTCGGTTGGCGCGATGCTGCTTGATATTTTCGGTATCGCGGGCGCCAGACCATTTTATATAATTGCGCTACTTTCGATCCTTGGCCTGTTTTGCATTCCTTTCGCGCGACCCGGCGAACCCAATATCGGTGATATCAGGCAAGCCGGCTTATGGCACGCGGTAAAGCAAGCCCCGCGCCTGATGTCGGCTGGATTTACCATGGGGATCGCACAGGGTAGTGCGTTTACACTGCTGGCCTATTACGGGGTGCAGGCGGGGCTGAGCCAAAAGCTGGCGGTGTGGATGCAGGCCCTGTATCTGGCGGGTGGTGTATTGCTGGCCTTTCCGATTGGTTGGGCGGTGGACCGATTCGACCGACATAAGATACTGGTGTGGCTGGCGCTGCTGTCGATGATCAGCAGTATCGCGATGCACCTGGCGTTAAATAACCAGTGGATACTCTACCCGCTATTGTTTTTCGGGGGCGGGGTCACGTTTGGCGCTTATACCACCGGACTGGCCTTACTGGGGATGCGATTCCAGCACAGCGGTATGGCCTCAGCCAACGCGGCATTTGTGATGACCTGGGAAATGGGCGCTATGTCAGGCGGGCCTTTAGCCGGCTTCGCGATTGCCCTGTTTGGTGCGGCAGGGTTCCCGGCGGTGATGGCGATTGCGATGGCCCTGGTTGCGATTATCGCGATGTGGCGAAGCTCACTTCGCCAGTGATTTCAGATCGACGCCCGGATCGGCAATTTGTTCGGGCCCTGGATGCAATCCATTGCCGATAATTTTTCTCCCCATCGCGTAGGCCATCGGGTCGTTCATCGCGTCGACCGCAATGAGCTGGTTTCCGGCGTAATACCAGATCGACTGACCCCCCGCTTTTGTACCCGGGCGATGGACCGTCTGGTTGTATCCGATATTCAATCCGGCGATTTGTAACTTGCAGTCGTACTGCTCAGACCAGAACCAGGGGAGTGCGTCGTAACACACCTGCTCTCCAGCCAGCACGCGCGCGACCAGATCGCCCTGCTCGGCCGCATTTTGTACCGATTCGAGACGGATACGCCGGCCATCGCGTACAAAGCTGGTGCAATCGCCGGCAGCGTAAATATCTGCATCGGATGTCTGGCAGGTATCGTTTACGACGATGCCATTTTCGCAATCCAGGCCCGCCTGCTCGGCGAGGCTGGTATTGGGTGTACCACCGATCCCGACCAGCACCAGGTCGACTTCAAGCTGTTCACCGTTAGCCAACTCGGCGCCGCTGACGCGCCCGGCCTGTGCAGTGAAACGAAGCAGTTGTGTCGACTCGCGTATATCGACGCCATGGCCCTGGTGCAGCAGGCGGAAAAAGTCAGATGTTTCGCTCGCGGCAACGCGTTGCAAAATGCGCTCAGCCATTTCCAGCAAGGTCACTTCAAGCCCGAGATTACGCGCTATCGCTGCAACTTCGAGCCCGATATACCCACCACCGACGATCAGCAGCTTGCGGCCGGGCTGGAATTCGGGCGCCATGGCTTCGGTGTCGGTAATGTTCCTCAGCGTATGAACGCCCTTCAGTTTACCCCCGATTTCCTTTGGCAGAGAGTGTGGACTGGATCCGGTACAGATCAGTAATTTCTGGTAGGGGATTTTATCGCCCGACTCGGTTTCGACCTGCTTTTCGACAGGGTCGATCGACTCGATACGGGTATTAAACAGCGTACTGATACCCTGGTCGGGATACCATCGTTCGGGGCGGATGAACAGGCGTTCGCGTTCGAGCTCCCCAGACAGGTACTTTTTCGATAAGGGTGGGCGATGGTATGGGGAAACCGGCTCTTCGCCGATCAGCAATAGCGAAGTGCCGCTACCGAGCGCGACATGGCGCGAAATAAACGAGGCGGCTGCCTGCCCGGCGCCGACAACCACGACAGGTCTGTCCATTTTTGTTTTTTAATCCGGTATCGGAACAAACAGCACCAGGCCATCCAGTTCCGGTCCGGCGGTAATCTGACAGCTTAGCCGGCTATTAACGCGCCGTTCGACATCGGTCATTTCGAGCATGGTGTCTTCGATCTCATCGACTTCCCCGGTTTTTGCCAGCCATTCTTCATTGACGAATACATGGCAG